>NZ_JAAGPP010000104.1:0-34387 GCF_017104975.1 Burkholderia sp. Ac-20344 | reverse complement strand
GCCGCCGGCCTCGGCGAGCAGCGCAGCCGCGTGATCGACGCCCTGCGCGGCGAGCCAGGCCGCGGCCGCGTCGGGCGCCGGCACGGTCATCGGCCACTGCCGGCAGCGGCTGACGATCGTCGGCAGCAGGCGGTCGATGCGCGCCGACACGAGCAGGAACACGACGCCGGACGGCGGTTCCTCCAGCGTTTTCAGCAACGCGTTCGACGCGGCGACGTTGAGCGCCTCGGCCGGATACAGCACGACAACGCGTGCACCGCCGCGGTGCGAACCGACCCCGCAGAAGTCGAGCAGCGCGCGCACCTGCTCGATCTTGATTTCCTTGCTCGGCGCACGCGTCTTCTTGCCGCCTTCGTCCGCATCGGCCGCCTTCGCGTCGTCCGCGGCGCCCGGCGCCTCGCCCGCCAGCGCCTCGGGCAGCACGATCCGGTAGTCCGGATGATTGCCCTGCGAGAACCAGGTGCAGGCCGCGCAAGTGCCGCACGGCTCGCCGTTCGGCTGCGGCGATTCGCACAGGAAGCCCTGCGCGAGATGCTGCGCGAACTGCAGCTTGCCGATCCCGGCCTGGCCATGCAGCAGCAGCGCGTGCGGCCACTGCGCACGCAGTTGCTGCAGGCGGTTCCAGTCGTCGGTCTGCCACGGATAGATCATGTGGTGCGTTCCTTGCGAATTACAGCGCGGCGAGCACGCGTTCGAGCTGCTGGCGGATCTCGGGAATCGACCGCGTCGCATCGACGATCGCGAAGCGGTGCGGCGCCTCTTCCGCACGCCGCAGGTATTCGCCACGCGTGCGCGCGAAGAACGCGTCGGACTCGCTTTCAAACTTGTCGGGCATGCGCGCGGCGCCGCGGCGCTCGCTCGCGACCTGCGGCGCGACGTCGAACAGCACCGTCAGGTCCGGCTGGAAGCCGCCCTGCACCCAGCGCTCGAGCGTCTCGAGCTTGTCGCGCGGCAGCCCGCGGCCGCCGCCCTGGTACGCGAACGTCGCGTCGGTGAAGCGATCGGACACGACCCAGTCGCCGCGTGCAAGCGCCGGCTCGATCACGAGCGCGAGATGCTCGCGGCGCGCCGCGAACATCAGCAGCGCTTCCGTCTCGAGATCCATCGGCTGGTTCAGCAGGATCTCGCGCAGTTTCTCGCCGAGCTGCGTGCCGCCCGGCTCGCGGGTGACGACGACCTGCCGGCCGGCCGCGGCCAGCTTGCCCTGGAGGCGTTCGCAGAACCATTGCAGGTGGGTGGTCTTCCCCGCTCCGTCGATGCCTTCGAACGTGATGAATTTACCGCTCGCCATTATTGACCTCGTATGTACTTGTCCACGGCCTTGTTGTGGTCGCCGAGCGTGTCCGAGAACACGCTCGTGCCATCGCCTTTCGCGACGAAATAAAGCGCGCTCGTCGGCGCCGGATTGATCGCCGCCTGCAGCGCGGCAATGCCCGGCAGCGCGATCGGCGTCGGCGGCAGCCCGCGTCGGGTGTAGGTATTGTAAGGAGTGTCGGCCTGCAGGTCGCGCTTGCGCAGGCGGCCGTCGTACGCGTCGCCGAGCCCGTAGATCACCGACGGATCGGTCTGCAGCGGCATGCCGATGCGCAGCCGGTTCGCGAACACGGCCGCGACGAACGCGCGGTCGGCCGCATGGCCCGTTTCCTTCTCGACGATCGACGCGATCGTCAGCGCTTCGTAAGGTGTCTTGTACGGCAGGCCCGGCACGCGCGCGGCCCAGGCCTCGTCGAGACGCGTCTGCATCAGATGGTACGCGCGCCGGTAGATGTTCAGGTCGCTCGTGCCCTTGTCGAACAGATAGGTATCGGGGAAGAACAGCCCCTCGCCGCTGCCGCGCTGCACCGCGGCGTCCGACGCGCCAATCGCGCGCAGCAGCTCGGCATCGCTCATGGCGGCCGTCGAGTGAGCAAGATCGGGGTTCCCATCGAGTTCCGCGCGCATCCGCTTGAAGGTCCAGCCTTCGATGACCGTCGCGACGTACTCGTTCACGTCGCCGCGCGCGATCTTCTGCAGTACCTCGTAAGGCGTGATGCCGGTCTTGAATTCGTAGTTGCCGGACTTGAGCCGGCTCGACAGCCCGAGCACGCGCGTCATCGCGACGAAGCCGAGCGGCTCGACCGGCACGCCGCCGTGCTTGAGCTGCAGCGCGACGCTCTTCACGCTGCTGCGCGGCTTGATCGTGACGTCGAGCGATGCGGAACCCAGCAGCAGCGGCCGGGTTGCCCAGTAATACCCGCCGCCCGCGCCGGCAGCGGCCACAACGACGGCCAGCGCCACGATCGTCGCGGCGCATTTCTTCAGTAGGGACATGGAAACGTGACTCAGGTAAGACCCATATAATACTTGCTCGCCTCCGTCAAAGTCAGGGTTGACTGTTCCCTCATTCCATGAGCACACCGTTCGCTTCACCGGCAGTCCAGGCCGCACCCGCCTCGCTCCCCGTTTTCCCCCGCCCGTCCGCCGCCGAGTTCGACGCGCCGGGCGCCTGCATGCCGCTGCCGCAGTTCGGCGTGATCGACGTGGCCGGCGACGACGCCGCGACGTTCCTGCACAGCCAGCTCACCAACGACGTCGAGCATCTCGACGCCGCGAGCGCGCGGCTGTCCGGCTATTGCTCGCCGAAGGGGCGCCTCCTCGGGTCGTTCCTCACGTGGCGCGCCGGCCACGGCGTGCGTCTGCTGATCTCGAAGGACGTGCAGCCCGCCGTGCAGAAGCGGCTGTCGATGTTCGTGCTGCGCGCAAAGGCGAAGCTGACGGACGCGAGCGACGCGCTCGCGGTGGTCGGCTTCGCGGGCGACGTGCGCGACGCGCTGTCGGGCATCTTCGACGCACTGCCGGACGGCGTGCACGTGAAGGTCGACGGCCCGGCCGGCACGCTGATCCGCGTGCCCGATGCGGCCGGCCGCAAGCGCTATCTGTGGATCGGCCCGCGCGCGGAAGTCGACGCGCGCCTCGCCGCGCTCGGCGGGTCGCTGCCGGTCGTGTCGCCGGCCGTCTGGGACTGGCTCGACATCCGCGCGGGCGAGCCGCGCATCACGCAGCCGGCCGTCGAACAATTCGTGCCGCAGATGGTCAACTTCGACGTGATCGGCGCCGTTAACTTTCGCAAGGGGTGCTACCCGGGCCAGGAAATCGTCGCGCGCAGCCAATACCGCGGCACGATCAAGCGCCGCACCGCGCTCGCGCACGTCGCCGGCGAGACCGATACCGTGCATGCTGGCGTCGAGCTATTCCACAGCGACGACCCCGGCCAGCCGTGCGGGATGATCGTCAACGCGGCAGCCGCGCCCGCGGGCGGCGTCGACACACTCGTCGAGATCAAGCTTGCCGCGCTCGACAACGGCACCGTGCACCTCGGTTCGGCCGACGGCCCGGTGCTCGCGTTCGATACGCTGCCGTACGCCTGGCCGACGGAAGCGTGATGCACTGACAACCCGTTCGCGCGCCGGCTCGCGAGTCGCAGCCGGCGCCCGATGTTTCCTGCGAGAGATTCGCCCGATGTGTCTGATTGCCTTCGACTGGCAGCCCGATGCTGCCACCGGTCCCGTCTTTACCCTCGTCGCCAACCGCGACGAGTTCTTCCGCCGGACGAGCGCGCCGCTCTCGTGGTGGGAAGATGTACCGGGCGTACTGGCCGGCCGCGATCTCGAAGCGGGCGGCACGTGGCTCGGCGTATCGCGCGACGGCCGCTTCGCCGCGCTGACGAACTACCGCGCGCCGTTCGATATCCGCGCGGGCGCGCCGACCCGCGGCAAGCTCGTGTCCGATTTCCTCGGCGGCCCCTCCGTTGCGCCGCTCGACTATCTCGGGCAGCTGGCCGAGCATGCGGCCGTGTACAACGGCTTCAACCTGCTCGTCGGCGACTGGCGGCGGCGTGAACTCGCGTGGTTCTGCAATCGCGCGCCCGAGGGCGAAAGCGGTGCCGCCGCGCCCGTCGCGATCGCACCGGGCGTGCACGCGCTGTCGAATGCGCGGCTCGATACGCCCTGGCCGAAAGTGGTGCGCAAGCGCGCGGAGCTCGGCACGCTGCTCACCGACAATCCGCCCCCGTCGCTCGACGAGCTGATCGCGCTGCTGCGCGACCCGCATGTCGCGGACGACGACGCGCTGCCCCACACGGGCATTCCGATCGAGCGCGAGCGTGCGCTGTCGGCCGCGTTCATCGAGACTCCCGAATACGGCACGCGCGGCACGACCGCGCTGCGCGTCACGATGAAGGAAGGCGTGCGGCTGACGGTCGAGATCAAGGAACGCTGCGACGACGACGGCTCGCACCGCACCGTCCGCCCGGGCACGTTCGAGCGCGCGTTCACGTTCGACCTCGACGCGACGCCGCCGCGCTGAGCGCGCGAGCGGGCGCCGTGCTACGGCGCCCGCGCCATCTCGACGTGCGGTACGCCGGCTTCGACGAACGGTTCACCGACCGCCGCGAAGCCGTGCCGCAGGTAGAACGACACGGCCGAATCCTGCGCGTAGAGCCGTACGACGATTTCACCGCGGCGCCGCGCGGCATCCAGCAGCGCGTTCAGCACGGCTGACCCGACGCCCTGCCCGCGCGCGTCGGCCAGCACCGCGACGCGGCCGATCGTGCCGGACGGCAGCAACCGCCCCGTCGCGACCGCGCGGCGTGCGCCGGTTGCCGGATCGACCCGGTACGCGACCGCATGGAGCGACAGCGGATCGTCGTCGTCGAGCTCCCATTCGGGCGGAATCTGCTGCTCGCGTACGAACACCGCGTCGCGGATCCGCGCGGCGTCGCCGCCCAGTACCGTCCAGTCGCCCGTTTCCACCACGCCGTTCGTCATCGCAGCTCCCATGCGGCGCGTATGCCGCCAAACAACCGCCGTCAAACGTCGTCGAATGCGGCCTTCAGCGCCGCGACCGCGTCGGCATGCGCGGCCCGCACCTCGGGCACGTAGCCGCCCATCTTGAAGAATTCGTGGATCATCCCCGGATAGCAGACCAGCGTGACCGCGTTGCCCGCCGCGCGCAGCTTGTCCGCATACGCGGCGCCCTCGTCGCTCAGCGGATCGTATTCGGCCGTCGCGATCCACGCCGGCGCGACGCCCGCAAACGACGGCGCATCGCGTGTGCCGTCGAGCGGTGCGAAACGCCAGTCGTCGCGGTCCGCCCGATCGCGCACGTATTGCGTGAAGAACCACTGGATCGTGTCCTGCGTCAGCAAGTAGCCATTCGCGAGCCGTGCGTGCGATTCGGTGTCCTGGAAGCCCGTCACGCCCGGATAGATCAGCATCTGCAGCGCCAGGCGAATGCCCGCGTCGCGTGCGAGCACCGCGCAGACGGTCGCAAGCGTGCCGCCCGCACTGTCGCCGCCGACGGCCAGCCGCTCGGCATCGATGCCGAACGTGGCGGCCTCGCGATGCAGCCATTGCAATGCATCGTCGGCGTCGTTCACCGCGGTCGGAAACCGGTGTTCCGGCGCGAGCCGGTAGCCGACCGACAGCACCGCGCACTGCGCATCGTGCGCGAACATCCGGCACAGCGCATCGTGCGTATCGACGCTGCCGACCGTGAAACCGCCGCCGTGGTGGTAGACGAGCGCGGGAAGCGGCTCCGCGAGGCTCGGCGCGACCGGCAGGTACAGCCGCGCACCGATCGTGCGGCCGTCGCGCGTCGGCACGACGCATTCCTCGACCGAATGCATCGGCGCCGGCGCGACGTCGAGGATCGGCGCGCTCTTCTCGTACGCGGCACGCGCCTGCTGCGGCGTCTGGTGGTGATAGGACGGACGTTTCGCGCGCTCGATCATGTCGAGCACCTGGGCGATCTTCGGATTCAGCGGCATCGGTTAGGACGGCGCCGGTGCGACGCCGTGAACGGACAAGCGTGCATGATGCCATGCGCGCGTCGTGCGGGCGTGGTGCGCTTCGTGTGTCGAAATCGCGGCCTCCTTCGGCCCGCTGCGAATTGCGTTCGACATGCACATGCGTCCCGCAAAACAAAACGGCCCTGCCCGTGAAGCGGCAGGGCCGTGCGGCCGGGCGGTTACGCGTCGCTCGGTCCGGGCTGGGCATCCGGCGCGGTGCGCGAGCGTTGCCGCTTGATGTCGCGGCCGACCGCGAGCCGCCGCATGTACTTGAACGTGCCGAGCGCCTTCGCGACGAAATTGCCGTCGCTGTCGCGCACTTCGCCTTCGCAGTAGGCCATCGTCGTCGAGCGATGCATCACGCGCCCGTAAGCGCGCAACTCGCCGCGCCCCGGCTGCATGAAGTTCACCTTCATCTCGACCGTCACGACGCCGACGCCGTCGTCGGTCAGGCTGCGTGCGGCCATCGCGAGCGCGATGTCCGCGAGCGTCATCGTCACGCCGCCGTGCGCGATGCTCCACGTGTTCATGTGCCGCTCCTCGAGCGGCAGCACGAGCTCGCTCGCGCCGTCCTTCGCGGACACCAGCTGCACGCCGAGCAGGTCGACGAACGGGCTTTCGATCGACGGGCCGTCCGTCGGGGTTGCCGCGTCGCTCATCGCGCGCTGTCGACGAGGTAGTCGACGCACTCGCGCGATTCGGCCACCGCGACGACGAATTTCTTCACTTCCTGGTGAACCGGGTGCACCTGGTAGGCATCGAGCGCGGCCTTGTCCGCGAAATCGGACACCAGCACGATGTCGGCCGTCGCGTCGAGGCCGGGCGTCGCCACGCCGACGTCGATCTGCAGGGTGCCCGGCACGAGATCGCGGCAGCCTTCGAGCTTTTCCTTCAGCTTCAGCGCATTCTGTGCGCGCGTCGCGCCTTCGGCCGATTCTTTCAACTTCCACATGACAATATGTCGGATCACTTCGGTTGCTCCTGTTCGTGTTGATTCGGCGACTTGCCTGTACCCCTTGCCAGCCGGGCATCTTACGCCCTGCCACCGTTCGCTTGCGTTCGCCGGAAATCGAGCCCGGCCGAGAAAGACTCGGGCAATAAAGCGGGTCGCGTTCCGACCACCCGAAAACGATACCCGCTTTTCAGGGCGCCACTTGGCGACGTCAAGATCCGGCAAGAGAAGGCAGACGACAAGCCTACCAAACTTGCCGACGGCATGGCCTGCATCTTTGGGTGAGTCCGTCCGGCTCCAACGCAGGCTGTACCGATACGGCATTGCCGGGAAGGCAATCCATGCAGCAGTACCTGCCCTATGCGACACGGTCGTCTGCTTGAGCCTGCGCCAAAAAACCTGCGCTCCCGCCCCTTCGATCGATCATCGACGCTGCGCGTGCAACACGCCCCGTCAACTCGACATCTTTGGCGGCCACGTGTGGCTTTCAGCCTGGCAATGCCGACACCACGCGTAAAGCGCGTCGTACATCACCAGACCGTGCTCCAGCATCTCGTGATCGTCGGAAAACAGATGCGACAAACCGAGCGATATCGCATAGAGCCCGCTGGACTGCGGTGTCAAGTCGAGCCGCGACGTATCCGCGCCGCGCACGATGCTCGCCATCTGCTGCAAGACGCCATCGTCACCGAGACCGTATTTGTCGAGAAACGCATCGAAGCTGCATTTCTCGCCGGCATGCGTCAGTTCCACGCCCGGAATATCGTAGGGGATCGCGCCGGTCTCGCCGGCGACCCGCAGGACGTCAGCCGGCGAAACGTAGAGGAATTCCGGCGTCTCGTCGATGAAACGGGCGATGAGCCAGGGGCAAGCGACCCGGTCGATCTTCGGACGTTCGCGCGTAATCCACTTCATGACAGTCTCCACGGTCAGTGATGCAACAGCGGATACACCACCAGGCCAATGACCGCGGCCCCGGCCACGAGCAGCGGCTCTGACAACTTCTTGAACCTGACCAGCAGCACGATGGTCGCGATCGCCACGAGTGCCGTCGGTACATCGACGATCGAACGCTTGGCCAGCACGATCACCGAACCGGCAATGGCGCCCACGGCTGCCGCCGTGACACCGTCGACAAACGCGAGAATCGCGGGCAGCTTGCCGTACTTCTTGAAGTACGGCGCCGGCAGCACCGTGAACAGATAGCACGGCAGGAACGTGCCGGCCGCCGCCACGCACGCGCCGGGCAGGCCCGCCACCAGATAACCGATGAAACCCACCGTGATCACGACGGGCCCCGGTGTGATCATCGCGACCGCCACCGCATCGACGAACTGCTTCTCGTTGAGCCACTGATGCTCGGTGACCACCCCGCCATAGAGAAACGGCACGATTGCAAGCCCCGAACCGAACACAAAGGCACCGGCCTTGGCGAAGAAGGCGGCAAGTTGCGAAAGCTGCGACCAATCGACCGTCCCAAGCAATCCGCTCGTGGCAGAAACCGGCACGGCGGCAATCGCATTGACACGCCCCTGGCTTATCCACTTCGGCGGCGAGCGCCTGAACCAGACGAGCAGACCTGCGGCAAGAAACAGCCATGCCATTTCCGATTCGGTGATGACCGTCACGGCGACCAGAACCAGGTAGATGGCCCAAAGCAGCTTGTCTTTGCCGATGCTCTTGGCAGTCAGCTTGCGCGCGCTGATCGCGATAATGCCGATCACGGCCGCGCCTACGCCGTAGAAGACCGACTGCATCCAGGTCAGGCCGCCGAAGCGCACATAGGCCAAGCCAAGCAGCACGACCATCAGGAACGACGGCAACACGAAAGCGATCCCGACCAGCGTCGCGCCGACGATCCGGTAGTGCACGTAACCGAGATAGATCGCCAATTGCGCGGCGAGCGGACCGGGGGCGAGTTGCGCGAGCGCGAGACCTTCCTTGTAGTCCGCGTCCGCGATCCATTTTCGTCTTTCCACCAGGTCGCGGTGCATGTAGCCGGCCAGTGCAACCGGTCCGCCGAAACCCGTGGTGCCGAGCCAGGCGAAGTAGCCGATCAGTTGCCAAAGCGTATAGGCGGGACGGTCGCGATAGGCGTTCATGTTGCTGGCGCGTAGCGCGGTTGCGGCTTTCGATTGCCTCGAAAATGGACATACAGCGAGTCGAGCACGGCGCCGATCTCCGTCAGCAATGCGTCGTCGTCGGCAAGACGCTTGCGGGCGCCCGCCAGAATGGCCTCGAATCCGCCGGCTTCCGGCATGCTCGAACCGCCCACGTCCAGCGCATGCACCATGGCGCCCAACCGGACGAGCCCTTCGTTGTCATCCAGTCCGAAGCTGGCAAGCAGCACCTCGAACGAAACGCGATCGCCCACGTGGGTGAACGGGGCACCGTCGAAATCGAAGCCAAGGGCGTCAGCGGGACATTCAGCGAGGTTGTCCAGCCACACAAAGCGGGCATGCGGATCGATGAAACGCTGAATCAGCCACGCGCTGGCGACGCGGTCTACCCAGAGGTGCCGGCGCGTCGCCCACACCCGTCCTTGATACTGCGCGGGGTCGCGGCGCGCAACGCCACGTTGGGCGGCGTGCGGCTCGCCGGGCGATCGCAACGCCTCGACGGCGGCAGAGAAATCCCGCCATTGCGCGCCCGCGCGCAGCGACGTTTCGCCGGGAAAGAAATCGACCCTCCGGATGGCCTCGTACGTGCGGGCATGGCGGCGTTGCAAGCGGGTGAGATCGGCTGCTGCGAGATCGGGCAGCGTCTTCCGGTCTTCCGAGAGTTCGGCGAGCCAGTCGGCGTAGTCGCCGGTGCGATCGAACAGGCGCTGGAACTCGCTCTCCCCGGCGGCATCTTCCGCAAGCACGCGCAACAGCCAGGCTTGCCCCTCTCCGTCGCGCGCCTCGTCGACCAGATCGCGCAACTGTGCGGCCTGCTCGGCATGCGCCGGCAACAGGTATGCGCCGTCCCGCAGCGCGCCACACCCCAGCGCCTTGACGGCACGCCAGATACGCATGCGCGCCGTCGCGCCGGCCGTCGGCAAGCTGACAATCAGCAGGAGCCACGAAGAAGCGTTCGTATTCATGAAAGCAGCATAGACGGCCGTCATATACGCTGCAATGCTGTAGAGATTCCTACAAAAACCTGTTCAGCCGCAAGGCACGCCGCACCAGCAAGCGAGCCCATTGCGCGTCTCGATGAAGCAATGGCCCCCTTCCCTTGCTTCTACCCGTCCCGAATGCAATCAATGCGGAGAGAATTTACCGATCGAACAAAAAGTTACCGTTCGTTTCAAAGATGTCCAGATAGTAAGAGGACGTAGCGCTACGCTCCGGTTACCCACAATAAAGCCCATAAGGGGGTGACAAATGAACAACATGATCAAGAGTGCGCTTTGCGCCGCATTGGTGCCCTTCGCGCTGGTTGGTTGCGGAGGCGGCGGTGACGATGGCGGCAGCAGCCCGCAAACCGGCACGCTGCACGTCGCGATGACCGATGCGCCGTCGTGCGGGTTCGACCACGTATTCGTGACCGTCTCGCAGGTGCGCGTCAACGCGAATGCGAATGCCGCCGACAACGATGCCGGCTGGTCCACGATTTCCCTGTCGACTCCGCAGAAGATCGACCTGCTGTCGCTGACCAACGGCGTGCTCGCCGATATCGGCCAGACCGCCCTGCCCGCCGGCCAGTATCAGCAAGTTCGCCTGGTCCTCGCGCCGAATCAGGGCAACAATCTCGCGAACTCGGTCGTCCCGACCGGCGGCACGGAACAGGCGCTCGCAACGCCGAGCGCGACGCAAAGCGGCTACAAGATCATCCAGCCGTTCACGGTCCAGCCCAATACGCTCGTCGACCTCGTGCTCGACTTCAACGCATGCAAGTCGATCGTCCAGCGCGGCAACGGCTCGTATGCGCTGAAACCCGTCGTCACCGCCGTCCCGACCGTCGTGAGCGGTGCGATCTCGGGCTACGTCGCATCGGCCGAAGCCGGTGCGACCGTCTATGCCGAACAAGGCGGCAAGGTCGTCAGGGGCACGGTGGCCGACAGCTCCGGGAAGTTCGTGCTGTCGCCGCTGATCCAGAGTTCGACGCAAGGCAACTACGATGTCGTCATCGTGAAAAACAGCTTCGCGTCCGGCATCGTTCGCTCGGTTCCGGTTGTCGTGAACACGACGACGGCGGTTTCCGCGTCGACCGCACCGATCACGCTGCCGGCGTCGGCAATGAGCACCGTCAGCGGTACGGCGACGGCAAGCGCCAATGCATTCGTGCGCGCCCTGCAGACGATCGATGCGAACGCCTACGAGATCACGTCGATCAACGCAAACATCGACACCGGCGCCTATTCGCTGTCCGTGCCCACGGCTGCGCCGATCGTCGGCACGTACTCGGGTTCGCTGCCGGTCGCGCTGGCCGCAGCGCCAGCCGCCGCGGGGCAATACACGATCGAAGCGGACGCAGCGTCGGGGGCGACACAATCGGCGAACGTCAACGCAACGACCAGTCAGTCGAACGTCAACTTCAATTTCTGACGAGTTGACAGCTTTATCGAAAGGGCCGAACGGCCCTTTCCCTCCAACAACGGGAGAACGAAGTGAAAAAAGGGGTTATCGCAATGCTCGCCGCGGCGAGCCTGGTCGGCGCACTCGGCGGGTGCGTCGCATACGTTCCCGGCCCGCCGGTCGTCATCGCGCCGCAAGGTGGCCCGGGGAATGGATTCTGCCCGCCCGGACAGGCCAAGAAGGGTAATTGCTGATCGAAGGCCCGCTCGTCGCGGGCCTTTTTCTTGTCCGTTGCTTCACTTGACTCACGTCGGCCCACCGACCATCAAGCAGTGGACTGGAAGGCGGCGACCTTGTTCCGGCCGGTGGCCTTCGCGTAGTACAACGCCTCATCGGCCGCCTTGATCACTGCATCAGGCTCACCGTCCTGATCCGGCGTCCAGCTCGCCAACCCGATACTGGCCGTCACACGCCCGTATTCGCTCCCGGTATGCTCGAGCGCCAGCGCGTTGATCGCCGCCCGTATCCGTTCGGCGATCTGGGCGGCCCCTGTCTGCGACGTGTCGGGCAGCAGCACGACGAATTCTTCCCCGCCATAGCGCGCCGCCGTATCGACCGGTCGACGGATGTTTTCTCCAATGCAACGCGCGACCGCAGCCAGCGCGTCGTCCCCGGCCTGATGGCCGTAGGTGTCGTTATAGGCTTTGAAACGATCGACGTCGACGAACAGCAACGAGAAAACAGAGCGGGCCCGCCGTGCGCGGCGCCATTCCCGGTCCAGCACTTCCCCGAAGCTGCGGCGATTGCTCAGACCGGTCAGCCCGTCGGTGCGTGCCAGCAGGACAAGCTCGGATTCCGCTCGCATCCGGCGCCGGAGCTGGACGCCGAGCATAGCGGATAGCGCGATGAAAGCGGCGCCGAACGTCAGCACCAGTGCACCGATCGTCACGGCACGGTGTCTCCACGCGGCATAAATGTCCTGCTCGGCCTCCGCGACCATGATGATCAGCGGCCGGTTCGGCAGGTTCTTGAAGTAGTAGAGACGGCGCACGCCGTCGATGGACGCCGTTTCCGAAAACGAGCCCTCCGCTGCGCTCCGGAAGCGCCGAAATGTCGCCGCCTTGCTGATGTCGCGGCCAATGGTGCGGACATCGTATGGCTGACGCATGACCATGATGCCGTCCTTGCCGATCAGCGAGATCGAACCATGTTGTCCCAGCGACAATCCGGCGAACAGCGTGTGGAAATACTCGAGGTTGACCGCAATCAAGGCAACACCGGCAAACGAACCATCGGGGTTCGAGACGCGACGCGACAGCGCAATACTCAGCGTGCCGCCGCGCAGGCGCGACGCGAACGGATCACTGACATACAGCCCTGCGTTCGGGTTGTCGCGGTGCACTGTAAAGTACTTGCGATCGGCAAAATTACCCTTGCGCGGCACGTCGCTGGCTGAATCCAGGATGATGTTGCCGTCCGCATCGAGCACCAGCTGCGCGCCGAGAAATTGCGCCGTCATCGCATGATCGAACAGCACGCCGCGCCGCACCGCGGGCGCCGCGGCCATCACGTCGGGCCGTTGCAGGCCATGGATCAGCGCCTGCAACGACAGGTCGTAGAGTTCGAAGTTGCGCTCGATGTCGCGCTCGGCCATCAAGCCCAGATTGCGAGAGGTTTCGCTGGCCCGCTCCAGTGCGTCGTGGCGGCTCTGGAACAGCTGCAGCACGCACAGGCCCATCAGTGCGCAGGCAATCAGGATGCCAACCGCCACGATGGAATAAGGGACTGCCGTCCGGGGTTGCATGGATCTCCTCGCCGCAAAATGTGCACGCCCGAGCCGGACATGGTTTCCGCATACTAAATCGAACCCGTGCATTTGCAAGCGCAGCGCGAAGCCGCCAGCAGCCTGCCGCTCCACCCGGGTCCGGCGAAGGCGTACCGGAACAATTCCCGGCACCTCCAGACGAAAGATCGAATCGAGAGGCGGTTCGCCGATTCATCTCTCCTCCCCTCCGACGCCGGCCTGAAAGTGCAATACCGGTTAGAACAGCTCTGCCGTTTTCTCCGCGTCGTGAACCGACGATGCGATCCGCACAAACAGCGGCCGGCACCAATGAGGCGATTCAATCCGTGACCGACATCAATCGCCGGATTGAAACGCCATTACCAATCGCTTCATTACCGGACTTCCGGATGCCATTACCCAACCCCATCAAATCGCATATTTTACCGTCTCGACGAGTAATAATTGCGACCTCATTTTCAATCAGATATTAGAAAATCAGAAAACATTATTGACTTCGACTTTCCCGGAAATTTAGAATCGCCTACA
Source organism: Burkholderia sp. Ac-20344 (assembly GCF_017104975.1). Classification (NCBI taxonomy): domain Bacteria; kingdom Pseudomonadati; phylum Pseudomonadota; class Betaproteobacteria; order Burkholderiales; family Burkholderiaceae; genus Burkholderia; species Burkholderia sp. Ac-20344. The sequence goes on along the minus strand of NZ_JAAGPP010000104.1, from coordinate 20,774 downwards.
ACGGCTTACGATCCATTTTCTCCTGCTGCACGCACGTCGGCACTCGCCCGCACGAACGCCGTCCGCATTGCCTTCCCTGGCACCGGGCCAGGGCGGCACTCCTGCCATTTCAGCTTTCTGTATTTAACGCCTATTCGCCAATTTTCCGCTGAATCCACTCACTGCAGAAGCATCACATCCTGACCAATACCAGGCATTCACTCGAATGCCCGCGACACTGTAACAAACGGACAGCAGATCCGTTCATTCGATCATTCCGATAAAAAGTCGCCAGTCATCAGGAGGGACATCAACATGCATCGCCTTGCGAAGTCGCTGTGCCTCGGATTCATCTGCACCGGCCTGCTCGCGGCCTGCAACGACGACGACGTCAAATCGACCCACCCGCCGTCGAACACCGCCGCGCTGTCGTTCCGGATGGACACCGGCGGCCAGATCAATGCGTTCTATCGGCAGGACAAGGTCGCCGCGCACCTGCTGGTGCGCTCGTCGACGAAACCGCGCCTGCTCGTGGTCTTCCCGGCCGGCAACAGCGGTACCGGGCTATGGTTCGACGACACCGCGCAGCCGGTGAACTGGAGCCTCGACACGCCGCCGTCCGCGCTGTCGGCGCCCGACACGCACGGCCGCCCGCTGTACGGCATCGGCGCCGACGTATCGGTGGACACCAACACGCTGACGATCCGCCAGGGCGTGCTCAGCAACGTGCGCTTCCTGCGCGACTTCAACGGTGGCGCAACGATTCCGCAGCAGATCCTCACCGCACCGACGGTCCAGGGCAGCGCCGCGCAATGGCAACGCGACCGGATCGACGGCGCGCCCGGCTATTCACTGCGCATCACGCTGCGCGACGGCGGCAGCATCGCGCCGGCAGCAGGCGGCAAGCTCGTCCTGAGCGCGCCGGCGGGCTCGCACACGCTGCGGCTGCATATCGATGCGCTATCGGGCGAGACACCGTTGTCGCCGATCACACACGCCGATCTGCTCGCCCCGTCCGTGAACCCTGACCCCGTGAGCCAGAACGTGCTCGAGTTCCTGAGCTTCCACGACAAGCTGCTGGCCGGCTCGTGGCAGTACGACACCTATTTCGGCCGCGATACGCTGATCTCGGTGCGCATGCTGATGCCCGTTCTCGAACCCGCGGCGGTCGAGGCCGGGCTGTCGTCGGTGCTGAGCCGGCTGTCGGCCGACGGCAAGGTCGCGCACGAGGAAGGCATCGGCGAATTCGCACTCGTCGACAACCAGAAGAACGGGCGGCCGAACGATCCGACGCCGGCCTACGACTACAAGATGATCGACAGCGACTACCTGCTCGCGCCGATCGCGGCCGCGTGGCTGATCGACGATACGCGCGGCCAGGCCCGCGCGGCCGCCTATCTCGCGCAGCGCGGCAGCGACGGGCAGACCAACGGCAGCCGCCTGGTCGTCAACCTGCTGCACGTCGCGACGACCGCGCAGCCGTTCGCGCAGCAGCCATCGGTCGCGAACCTGATCCACCTGCGGCCCGGCGAGATCGTCGGCAACTGGCGCGACAGCACCGACGGGCTCGGCGGCGGCGTGTACCCGTACGACGTGAACGCGGTGCTCGTGCCGGCCGCATTGCGCGCGGCGAACGCGTTCCTCGCGCGCGGCCTGCTCGATCCGTACCTGGATGCCGGACAGCGCGCGACGCTCGCCAATACGGCGAACCAGGCGGCCACGTGGGAAACGCAGGCACCGCCGCTGTTCCAGGTCAGCGTGCCGGCTGCACAGGCAGCCACCGACGTGTCGGCCTATGCGCCGTCCGCGGGCGTGCCGGCCGGCGCCGCACCGGGCACACCGCTGGCGTTCTACGCGCTGTCGCTCGATCAGCAGGGCAATCCGATTCCGGTGATGAATTCGGACGGCGGCTTCGCGCTGCTGTTCGGCACGCCGCCGGACGACGAGCTTCAGCGGATCGTCACCGACGTCACGCGGCCGTTCCCGACCGGGCTCGTGACCGATGCGGGCATGCTGATCGCGAACCCGGCGTATGCGAACCAGGCGCTATGGCCGAAATTCACGAGCTCGGCCTATCACGGCACGGTGATCTGGTCGTGGCAGCAGGCGATGTGGGTGGCCGGGCTCGATCGCCAGCTCGCGCGCCAGGACCTGTCGGTCGCGACGCGCGCGCTGCTCACGCAGGCGCGGCAGACGATCTGGCAGGTGATCTCGAACGGGCGCGACATGCGGACGTCGGAAATGTGGACGTGGTCCTACGTGAACGGCAAGTACCAGACCGATGCATTCGGCACGCGCAGCGCGGACGCGACCGAGGCGAACGCGGCCCAGCTCTGGAGTACGACGTATCTCGCGATCCGCGATCCGCAGCAGCGCGCGGGAAAGTACTGGTGGCAGGCGTCGCAGCGGATGCAGGAGGTGCAGCCGAAGAGCGCCGCGGCCCTGGCGTCGCGGTAGGGCCATCGCCCGTCGCGGGCCGGCCGGGCATGCCAAAGCCCCGGGAGCGTGACGGCTCGCGGGGCTTCCAGTCGACATTGAAGCGAACGACGCGGCTTCCGCACGACCGCGTTGCCGAATGTCCGATGTCCGATCGATCACCGGTGCCCGCGTGCCGCGCAAACCCGCGTCACCGCGACACGACGCGGTTCCGCCCTTCCCGCTTCGCCTGGTACAGGCGTTCGTCGACCACGCGCAGCAACGCATCGACCGTGCTGCCGTCGACGCCGTATTGCGCGACGCCGACGCTGACCGTCACCTGCACGCGTTTGAAATCGAGCCCGAACGGCGAGCTCGCGATCGACGAGCGCACGCGCTCGGCCGTCATCCGTGCGCCTTCGAGCGGCATGTCCGGCAGCAGCGCCATGAATTCCTCGCCGCCGACCCGCGCGAGCCCGCCGGCCGGCCGGATCGCGTCGAGGCACTGGCGCACGACGCCGCGCAGCACCTCGTCGCCGATCTGGTGCCCGTATGCATCGTTGATGTTCTTGAAATTGTCGAGATCGAGCGCGAGCAGGCAGAACGGCGTGCCGTCGCGCTCGGCCCGCACCATCTCGCGCTCGACCTGCGCGATGAACTGCCGGCGGTTCGACGCGCCCGTCATCGGATCGGTCGCGGCCATGTATTCGAGCTTCTGGTTCGTGCGCCGCAGCTCCTGCAGCGCGCTCTCGGTACGCGCCATCGATTCCGACAGCCGGCTCATCAGGTCTTCCTGGCTGTAGATCGCCGAGAACGAGCGCGTCGTCTGCAGCGCCTGCACGACGCCGTAGCTGAGCAGGAAGAAGCCGCCCGCGAAAATCGCGTGCGCGAGCCACCACATGTGGTTCCACGGCTTGCCGAGAATGAACGCGAGCGACGACAGCGCGAATGCCATGATCGACACGCCGTAGATCACCATCAGCGGCGAGCGGATCCGCCGCGCGAGCAGCACGCCGACGTTCAGCAGCGAGAACACGAGCGCGCCGCCTTCCATCGACAGCCGCGTGCCCAGCGCGCCCGCGATCGGCGAATACGCGATGTACGCCACAGCCACGTTGACGATCACGAAGAACACGATCCACGGCAGCCACGTGCGCACGCTCGTGCGCTTCTCGATGCGATCGGGCGGACGTGAATACGACAGCAGGCCCGTGAGCAGCAGGATCGACATCACGAGCCGCGACGCGGGCCCGTACAGCAGGAACAGCCAGATATTGTGATGCGCCATCCCGGTGAACGCACCGTGCAGCGAATAGATTATCGCGAAGCCGAGAAAGCCCAGTGTCAGCCAGCGCAGCAGCGGCTCGCCGGACGACCGGTAGCACACCCACGTCACGTAGGTGACGAATGCGCCCTCGAAGGTCGCGGCCGCGATCGCGATTTCATGGAACGCATGGCTCTCGAACACGACGTGCGGGTCGCTGAAGAGCCACAGATAGGCGATCAGATAGGCGGGCAGCAACGCGAATCCGACCAGCAGGCACTTCGCGTAGAGCCTCGCGGCCGCGCTGACGACGCGCGGCGGTTCCGCAGCTGCATAGGTCGTACTCATTCGGTCCCCGGTCGGTCTGCTGCGTTGGTTCGAACCTTCGCGACACGGATCGCACGAAGCACGATCCGCCCATCGTGCCGAAAGGCAAATGTCAGAGCAAGTATAGGTGGGGCAATTTGTTTGACAAGTAAGGGGAAACGGCATTGCACAGCGCACGCGTTTTGCTTCCCGATTGTTTCAAATGGCGGTTCAGTCACGCCGATTCGCATCGCGGCCGCCTGCCTCGCCGAAGCGAAACCGCGGCCGCACCCTGCCAAAGATCAGAGGATTTCGAACAGGCCGGCCGCGCCCTGCCCGCCGCCGATGCACATCGTGACGACCACGTACTTCACGCCGCGCCGCTTGCCTTCGATCAGCGCATGGCCCGTCAGGCGCGCGCCCGACACGCCGTACGGATGGCCGACCGCGATCGCGCCGCCGTTCACGTTCAGGCGATCCTCAGGAATCCCGAGCGTGTCGCGGCAGTACAGCACCTGCACCGCGAACGCTTCATTCAGCTCCCACAGGCCGATATCGTCGACCTTCAGGCCCGCCTGCTTCAGCAGCTTGGGCACCGCGAACACGGGGCCGATGCCCATCTCGTCCGGCTCGCATCCCGCCACCGCGAAACCGCGGAACACGCCGAGCGGCTGCAGCCCTTCGCGCTGTGCGGCGTCGGCGCTCATCACGACGCAGGCCGACGCGCCGTCCGAGAACTGGCTCGCGTTGCCGGCGGTGATCACGCCGCCCGGCACGGCCGACCGGATCTTCGACACGCCTTCGAGCGTCGTGTCGGGGCGGATCCCTTCGTCGGCCGATACCGTCACTTCCTTCGTGAACAGGCGGCCCGTCGCCTTGTCGGCGATGCCCGCGAGCACGGTGATCGGCACGATCTCGTCGCGAAAGCGCCCGGCTTCCTGCGCGGCCGCGGCCCGCACCTGCGACTGCACGCCGTACTCGTCCTGCCGCTCCTTCGAGATGCCGTAGCGCTTCGCGACGTTCTCGGCCGTCTGCAGCATGTTCCAGTAGATCTCGGGCTTGTGCTGGACGAGCCAGCCTTCCTGGATCATGTGGTGGTTCATCTCGTTCTGTACGCACGAGATCGATTCGACGCCGCCCGCGACATACACGTCGCCTTCGCCCGCGATGATCCGCTGCGCGGCCAGCGCGATGGTCTGCAACCCCGACGAGCAGAAACGGTTCACCGTCATCCCCGGCACCGTCACGGGCAGCCCCGCGCGCAGTACGATCTGCCGCGCGATGTTCGCGCCGGTCGCGCCTTCGGGGTTCGCGCAGCCCATGATCACGTCCTCGACGCGTGCGGGGTCGAGCTTCGCGCGTTCGAGTGCGGCCGCGACCACGTGGCCGCCGAGCGTCGCGCCGTGCGTCATGTTGAAAGCCCCGCGCCAGGATTTCGCCAGCGGCGTGCGAGCGGTCGATACGATTACGGCTTCGGTCATGCGAGTCTCCTTCGGTTCTGCTTCATGTCAGGGTCTGCTTGCCTATGGAACGCGCATGCGTTCCATAGGCAAGCAGACCCTAAATCGAATGGGAATTGCGCTACGCCGCCGGGCGCGCGCCCGCGGACGTCACATGCGCGACGCCCGCTGCCTGCATCTGCTGCCACGCGTGGGCAAGCGACCCGTTCAGGTCGATCGCACGGCACGCATCGTTGATCACCGCGGCTTCGAAGCCGGCCGCGCGCGCGTCGAGCGCCGACCACGCGACGCAATAGTCGGTCGCGAGCCCGCAGCACCACACGCGCTTCGCGCCGAGTTCGCGCAGATAGCCCGCGAGGCCCGTGCGCGTCGTGCGGTCGGCTTCGACGAACGCGGAATAGCTGTCGACCTGCGCGTCGCCGCCCTTGCGGATCACGAGCCGCGCATGCGGGATGTCGAGGTCGCGATGCAGCGCCGCGCCGTCGGTATCCTGCACGCAGTGCACGGGCCATAGCACCTGCTCGCCGTACGGCAGTGCGAGCGTGGAGAACGGTTCGCGGCCCGGATGGTTCGCTGCGAACGACACGTGTTCGCGCGGGTGCCAGTCCTGCGTCAGCACGACCTGGTCGAAGCGTTGCGCCAGCGCGTTGATCGCCGGCACGACCGCGTCGCCGTCGGGCACCGCGAGCGCGCCGCCCGGCATGAAGTCGTATTGCACGTCGATCACGAGCAGTACGTCGTCGGTGCGTTTCATTGCGTTTCTCCGGGTGTGGGTCGCGCCGCGATCCGGCGCGTCAGCCGTTGAACCCGCGGCCGGCCTTCGCGAGTTCCGCGATCGACGGTGCGAGTTGCCATGCGTCGCCATTCGGCGCGGCCGCGTAGCGGCGAATCGCGCGCTCGACGTTGTAGAGGCCGACCACGTCGGCATACAGCATCGGACCGCCGCGCCACAGCGGGAAGCCATAGCCGGTCAGGTAGACCATGTCGATGTCGGACGCCTTCGACGCGATCTTCTCCTCGAGGATCTTCGCGCCTTCGTTGACGAGCGCGAACACGAGCCGCTCGACGATCTCGTCGTCGCCGATCTTGCGCCGCTCGACGCCGCGCTCCTTCGAATACGCGACGACCAGCTCGTCGACGAGCGACGACGGCTTCGCCTTGCGCTCGCCCGGCACGTAGTCGTACCAGCCGGCGCCCGTCTTCTGGCCGAAGCGGCCCTGCTCACACAGGCGGTCGGCGATCTTCGAGTACTGCAGGCCGGGCTGCTCGACGTAGCGGCGCTTGCGGATCGCCCAGCCGATGTCGTTGCCGGCGAGGTCGCTCATCCGGAACGGCCCCATCGCGAAACCGAATTTCTCGATCGCACGGTCGACCTGCGCGGGCAGCGCGCCTTCCTCGAGCATGAAGAGCGCCTGGCGGATGTACTGCTCGATCATCCGGTTGCCGATGAAGCCGTCGCACACGCCCGACACGACCGCCGTCTTGCGGATCTTCTTCGCGACGGCCATCACGGTGGCGAGCACGTCCTTCGCGGTCTGCGCGCCGCGCACGACCTCGAGCAGCTTCATCACGTTCGCCGGGCTGAAGAAGTGCATGCCGACGACGTCCTGCGGGCGCTTCGTGAACGCCGCGATCTTGTCGACGTCGAGCGTCGACGTGTTCGACGCGAGGATCGCGCCCGCCTTCGCGACTTCGTCGAGCTTCCTGAACACCTGCTCCTTCACGCCGAGTTCCTCGAACACGGCCTCGACGATCAGGTCGGCGTCCTTCAGGTCGTCGTAGGACAGCGTCGGCGTGATCAGCGCCATGCGCGCGTCGAGCTTCTCCTGCGTGAGCTTGCCCTTCTTCACCTGCGCGTCGTAGTTCTTGCGGATCGTCGCGACGCCGCGCTCGAGCGCTTCCTGCTTGGTCTCGAGCAGCGTGACGGGCAGGCCCGCGTTGACGAAGTTCATCGCGATCCCGCCGCCCATCGTGCCCGCGCCGATCACGCCGATGCGGCGGATCTCGCGCAGCGGCGTATCGGCCGGCACATCGGGAATCTTGCTCGCCGCGCGCTCGCCGAAGAACGCGTGCCGCAGCGCGCGGCTTTCCGGCGTCATCATCAGCGCGACGAAACCGTCGCGCTCGGCAACGCTGCCCTTGTCGAAGCCGTGCAGCACACCGGCCTCGATCGCGTCGATGCACTTGTGCGGCGCGGGGAAATTCGGTGCGGCGGCCCGGGCGGAATTGCGCGCGAACTGGATGAAGCCCGCGGCGTTCGCGTGGACGATCTTGCGATCGCGCACGCGCGGATGCGGCCCCTTCTGCGCACCGACCTTGCGCGCGAATGCGACGGCCGCGTCGAGCAGGTCGCCGTCGGCCATTTCGTCGAACAGCCCGCTCTTTGCGAGCTGCTCCGACGGCACGGGCGCGCCCGACACGATCATGTTCAGCGCGGTCTCGAGCCCCACCGCGCGCGGCAGGCGCTGCGTGCCGCCCGCGCCCGGCAGCAGGCCGAGCTTCACTTCGGGCAGCGCGACCTGCGCGCCGGGTGCCGCGACGCGGTAGTGCGCGCCGAGCGCGAGCTCGAGGCCGCCGCCCATCACGACGCTGTGCAGCGCCGCGACGACGGGCTTCGCGCTCGCCTCCACCGCGCGGATCACGGTGTGCAGCGTCGGCTCCTGCAGCGCCTTCGGCGTATTGAATTCGGTGATATCGGCGCCGCCCGAGAATGCGCGTCCCGCGCCGGTCAGCACGATGGCCGTGACCGACGGGTCCTGCGCGGCGCGATCGAGCGCGCCCATGACGCCCTGACGGGTCGACAGGCCGAGCCCGTTGACGGGCGGATTGTTGAGCGTAAGGACGGCCACGCCGTCGCGAGTCGAGTAATCCACTGCCATCTGCCTGCCTCCATGCATCGCGCGCCGGGGTGGCTACGCTTCATTGTGCGCGGTCGAACAGCCGCATGTCCGAATGAACTGAGGCAGCATACAACGAAAAAGCACGGTCGTTCAATTTGATTTTCGTTCCCGATCCGGGGACGGATCGGGCGACCGGGTCGCGAGCCGCTGGCGGCCCGGGTGCAGACGTTACGACTCGCCGACGGCCGTCGGCAATACGTAATCGCGGAACGTCTCGCGCAGCTTCAGCTTCTGCAGCTTGCCGGTCGCGGTGTGCGGCAGCGATTCGACGAACACGACGTCGTCCGGAATCCACCATTTCGCGACCTTGCCTTCGTAGAACGCGAGCAGCGCGTCGCGGCTCAGGTTCGCCCCGTCGCGCGGCACCACGACGAGCAGCGGGCGCTCGGTCCATTTCGGGTGCGCACAGGCGATGCAGGCGGCCTCGGCCACGCCCGGGTGCGCGATCGCGACGTTCTCGATGTCGATCGAGCTGATCCACTCGCCGCCCGACTTGATCACGTCCTTGCTGCGGTCGGTGATCTGCAGGAAGCCGTCGGGGTCGATCGTCGCGACGTCGCCGGTCGGGAACCAGCCGTCCGACAGCGGCGACGACTCGCCGCGAAAGTAGTGGTCGATCACCCACGGGCCGCGCACCTGCAGTTCGCCGAACGCGACGCCGTCCCACGGCAGCGCGTGGCCGTCCTCGCCGACGATGCGCATGTCGACCCCGCAGATCACGCGCCCCTGCTTCTCGAGCAGCTTGCGCTGCGCGTCGAGCGGCCGCTGCGACTGCGCCCAGTTGAGCTTCGCGAGCGTGCCGAGCGGCGACAGTTCGGTCATCCCCCATGCATGGATCACGCGCACGCCGTATTCGTCCTCGAAGGTGCGCAGCATCGCGGGCGGGCACGCAGAGCCGCCGATCACCGTGCGGTTCAGCGTCGAGAAGCGCACGCCGGCTTCGCGCATGTAGTTGAGCAGGCCGAGCCACACGGTCGGCACGCCCGCTGAGAACGTCACGCGCTCGGCTTCCATTAGCGCGTACAGCGATTTCCCGTCGAGGTCCTTGCCCGGCAGCACGAGCTTGCCACCGGTGAGCGGCACCGCGTACGGCAGCCCCCATGCGTTGACGTGGAACATCGGCACGACGGGCAGCACGGCGTCCATCGCGGACAGGTTCATCGCGTCGGGCAGCGCGGCGCCGTACGCGTGCAGCACGGTCGAGCGGTGCGAATACAGCACGCCCTTCGGGTTGCCGGTCGTGCCCGACGTGTAGCAGAGCCCCGACGCCTGCTGCTCGTCGAGGCGCGGCCAGTCGTAGCGGCCGTCCTCCGCTTCGACGAGCGTTTCGTAGCAGAGGAACGGCGTCGTGCCGGACGGCAGGTGCGCCGCGTCCGTCATCGCGACCCAGCCCTTCACGTGTGGACATTGCGGCGCGATGGCGTCGACGAGCGGTGCGAAATTGATGTCGAAGAAGACGTAGCGGTCTTCCGCGTGATTGACGATGTACGCGATCTGCTCGGGGAACAGGCGCGGGTTGATCGTGTGGCACACGGCGCCCATGCCGCCGATCCCGTAATACGCTTCCAGATGCCGGTAGCCGTTCCACGCCAGCGTGCCGACGCGATCGCCGGTTTCGACGCCGAGCCGCGCGAGCGCCTGCGCCAGCTGCTTCGCGCGACGTTCGCAATCGCGGTACGTGTAGCGATGCAGATCGCCTTCCACGCGCTTCGACACGATCTCCGTGTCGCCGGCATGCCGCGCGGCATGAGAAATCAGCGAGGACACCAGCAACGGCATGTCCATCATCTGGCCCAGCAACGGCTTACCCATCGTCTTGTTCTCCGTGAGGATGCGAATCGGTGCCTCTGCAGCGCGCCCGTCAGCGGCCCCGGACAGGCGCGGCGCACGGTGCGCGGGCCGCCATGCGGGCGGCGCGGCGCCGCCTTACAATATCGGCTTACCCAGAGGCGCTCAACATGTCGTTTTCCCGAAGCGCAGCCGATCCGGCTGACACCCTCCCCGACCTCGCCGCCACGCTCGGCGTGCCCACCGACGGCGCGTTCGTCGCGCTCGGCGACGCGTTTCATACGCGGCTGCCGGCCGCGCCGCTGGCCGCACCTTACGTCGTCGGCTTTTGCGGCGAAGTCGCGCAACTGCTCGACCTGCCGCCATCGATCGCCGCGCAGCCCGGCTTCGCCGAGCTGTTCGCCGGCAACCCGACGCGCGACTGGCCCGCGAGCGCGATGCCGTACGCATCCGTGTATTCCGGCCACCAGTTCGGCGTATGGGCCGGCCAGCTCGGCGACGGCCGCGCGCTGACGATCGGCGAGCGCACCGGCACGGACGGCCGCCGCTACGAGTTGCAGCTGAAAGGCAGCGGCCGCACGCCGTACTCGCGGATGGGCGACGGCCGCGCGGTGCTGCGCTCGTCGATCCGCGAATTCCTGTGCTCGGAAGCGATGCATCACCTCGGCATCCCGACCACGCGCGCGCTGACGGTGATCGGCTCCGACCAGCCGGTGGTGCGCGAGGAGATCGAGACGTCGGCCGTCGTCACGCGCGTGTCGGAGAGCTTCGTGCGCTTCGGCCACTTCGAGCACTTCTTCTCGAACGATCGCCCCGACCTGCTGCGCCAGCTCGCCGATCACGTGATCGACCGCTTCTATCCGGATTGCCGCCGCGCCGACGATCCGTACCTCGCGCTGCTCGAAGCCGCGACGCTGCGCACGGCCGATCTCGTCGCGCAATGGCAGGCCGTCGGCTTCTGCCACGGCGTGATGAACACCGACAACATGTCGATCCTCGGCGTGACGATCGACTACGGCCCGTTCGGCTTCGTCGATGCGTTCGATGCGAACCACATCTGCAATCACTCGGATACGAGCGGCCGCTATGCCTACCGGATGCAGCCGCGCATCGCGCACTGGAACTGCTATTGCCTCGCGCAGGCGCTGCTGCCGCTGATCGGGCTGCAGCACGGCATCGCCGACGACGATGCGCGCGCCGAGCGTGCGGTGGACGACGCGCAGGCCGTGCTCGCGAAGTTCCCGGAACGTTTCGGCCCCGCGCTCGAGCGCGCGATGCGCGCGAAGCTCGGCCTCGAGCTCGAACGCGAAAACGATGCCGAGCTCGCCAACAAGCTGCTCGAGACGATGCATGCGAGCCACGCGGATTTCACGCTGACGTTCCGCCGGCTCGCGCAGGTCTCGAAGCACGACGCGAGCCGCGACGCGCCCGTGCGCGACCTGTTCATCGACCGCGACGCGTTCGATGCATGGGCGAACCTCTACCGCGCGCGGCTGTCCGAGGAGACGCGCGACGACGCGGCTCGCGCCGTTGCGATGAACCGCGCGAACCCGAAATACGTGCTTCGCAACCATCTGGCCGAAGTCGCGATCCGGCGCGCGAAGGAAAAGGATTTTTCGGAAGTCGAGCGGCTCGCGCAGATCCTGCGCCGGCCGTTCGACGAACAACCGGAGCATGAAGCGTACGCGGCGTTGCCGCCCGACTGGGCCGGGTCGCTCGAAGTGAGCTGCTCGTCCTGAGCCCCAACCCGCGCGTATCGACCGACCGATCAGGAGAACCCCCATGTCCCACGATTCCGACGACAAGACCTTCCCGTACCAGAAGGACGACGCCGAGCTGCGCCGCCGGCTCACGCCGATGCAGTATGAAGTCACGCAGCACGCGGCAACCGAGCGCGCATTCACGGGCGAATACACCGACACCGAAGACGCCGGCATCTACAAATGCGTCGTCTGCAGCACGCCGCTGTTCGAATCCGGCGCCAAGTTCCACTCGGGCTGCGGCTGGCCCAGCTACTTCAAGCCGCTCAACGGCGAGGTGATCGACGAAAAGGTCGACTACTCGCACGGGATGGTGCGCGTCGAGGTGCGCTGCAACCACTGCGGCGCGCATCTCGGCCACGTCTTCGAGGACGGCCCGCGCGACCAGACCGGTTTGCGGTACTGCATCAATTCGGCTGCGTTAAACTTCGAGTCCCGACCCGAAAACGAATGAGCGGCGCCGGGCGGATCTGCGGGGCGCCCCTCGCCGCCGCCCCGATCCGCTCCAGCGGTGCCTGGCGGGTCCCTACAACGGTGAAAGGCCGCGCAAGCGGCCTTTCACGCAGCTGCGAGCGCCATGAAATTCCTGTTCGATCTGTTTCCGATCATCCTGTTTTTTGTCGCCTTCAAGGTCTGGGGCATCTTTACCGCCACCGCCGTCGCGATCGTCGCGACGCTGGCCCAGGTCGCATGGGTCGCCTTCCGGCACCGGAAGGTCGACACGATGCTGTGGGTCAGCCTCGGCGTGATCGTCGTTTTCGGTGGCGCCACCCTCGTCCTGCATGACGAGAAATTCATTCAATGGAAACCGACTGTGCTGTACTGGCTGTTTGCGGTCGGGCTGCTCGCCGCGCGCTATGCGTTCGGCAACAACCTGATCGAGAAGATGATGGGCAAGCAGCTCACGCTGCCGCACCCCGTGTGGGACAAGCTGAACGTCGCCTGGGCGCTGTTCTTCGCGGTGCTCGGCGTCGCGAACCTGTACGTGGTGCACAACTTCACCGAATCGCAATGGGTGAACTTCAAGCTGTTCGGCACGACGGGAGCGATGGTCGTATTCATCATCCTGCAGAGCCTGTGGCTCACGAAATACCTGAAGGACGAGTGACATGACGGACGCCTTTCTCCACGCGTCGCCCGACGAACGCATCGCGCTGATCGAAGCGCGCCTCACCGCCTCGCTCGCGCCGCTGTCGCTCACCGTGCGCGACGACAGCGCGCAGCACGCGGGCCACGCCGGCGCGGCCGCCGGCGGGCACTTCACGGTCACGATCGTGTCGGCCGCCTTCGCGGGCAAGCCGCGCGTCGCGCGGCACCGGCTGGTGTATGATGCGCTCGCTGATGCGATGCAGCGCGGCATTCACGCGCTCGCGATCGTGGCTTACACGCCCGAAGAATTCAACGAATCTTCAATCTAGTCTCATTAGGAATTCCCGATGATCCTGAAATCCCCCCGCCTGTGGGTCGCGGCGGCTGCTTTTGCAGCGGCACCGGCATTTGCCCAGAACATCGCCGTCGTCAACGGCACGCCGATTCCGAAGTCGCGCGCCGACGCGATGGTTGCTCAGCTCGTCCAGCAAGGCCAGACCGACAGCCCGCAACTGCAGCAGGCCGTGCGCCAGGAACTCGTGAACCGCGAAATCCTGATGCAGGAAGCCATCCGCGAAGGCATCCCGAACCGTCCGGACGTGAAGGCGCAAGTTGCCGTCGCGCAGCAGACCGTCGTGCTGCGCTCGATGATCGAGAGCTTCCTGAAGAAGAACCAGCCGACCGACGCGGAAGTGAAGGCGCGCTACGACGACCTCGTCAAGGGCGCCGGCGGCAACCGCGAATACCACCTGCACCACATCCTCGTCGACAACGAGCAGCAGGCGAAGGACCTGATCGCGAAGATCAAGGCCGGCGCGAAGTTCGAGGATCTCGCGAAGCAGTACTCGAAGGATCCGGGTTCGGGCAAGAACGGTGGCGATCTCGACTGGTCCGACCCGAAGGCGTACGTGCCGGAATTCGCGGCGGCCGCGCAGAAGCTGCAGAAAGGCCAGATGACCGACACGCCGGTGAAGACGCAGTTCGGCTGGCACATCATCCGCGTCGACGACATCCGCGACATCGCCCCGCCGCCGCTCGAGCAGGTGAAGGCGCAGATCGCGCAGCAGATCGTGCAGCAGAAGCTGCAAGCGTTCGAGGAAGGTCTGCGCCAGCAGGCAAAGATCCAGTAACGCTGGCGCTCGCCGCCCGTGCATCGAAAAGCCGCTCTTCGGAGCGGCTTTTTATTGCCCGCGGGCCGACTGCCGGCGCATCACGAGGCGCTGCAGTCCCCCCCCACCAAAAGAAATAGCCGCTCCGAAGAGCGGCCTGTTCCGCGTGCCCGGTCGACTCGCGCCGCAAACGCGCACTACGCGGGATAGAACACGTCGTGATAGCGAACGTCGCCCGACGGCCGCGGCGCCGAATCGTCGAGCGACAGCGCGAGGAAATACTCGGGCGGCACGCCCGGGAATACGATATCGCCGGACGGCGCAAAACCGAAGCGCGTGTAGTACGCGGGTTCGCCGAGCAGGACGCAGCCGTGCGCGCCAAGCCGGCTCAACGCGTCGAGCCCCGTGCGCACCAGCCCCGCGCCGATGCTCTGCCGCTGGCAGTCGGGCAATACCGCGAGCGGCGCCAGCCCGTACCAGCGCTGGCTGCCGGACGGCACGCCGCCGATCGACACCGGCGAGAACGCAACGTGCCCGATGACGCGGCCGTCACGCTCCGCGACGAGCGATACGCTCAACGCACCGTCCGCATGCAGCGTGTCGACGATCCGCCGTTCGAACTGCCCGCCTTCCGGCTCGCCCGCGAACGCGGCGACGATCACGCGGCCGATCGCGTCGGCCTCGCTCGCGCGCGCGTCGCGCAGCGTGACGACCTCGACCGGCGCGTTCGGGTCGAACATCATCCCGATCAGCCGATCCAGCGGCGCGCGTTGCGGAACACGCGCATCCACGGGCTCGCCTCACCCCAGCTTTCCGGGTGCCAGCTCATCGCGACCGTACGATGCACGCGCTCCATGTGCGGCATCAGCACCGAGAAGCGGCCGTCGGCCGTCGTGACCGACGTGATGCCGGCCGGCGAGCCGTTCGGGTTGAACGGATAGCGCTCGGTCGCTTCGCCGCGATGGTCGACGAAACGCATCGCGACCGCGACGCGATCGATGTCGCCCTGCTGCGAGAAGTCCGCATAGCCTTCGCCGTGCGCGACCGCGACCGGAATCCGCGAGCCTTCCATCCCCGCGAAGAAGATCGACGGCGACTTCTCCACTTCGACGAACGAGAAGCGCGCTTCGAACTGCTCGGACTTGTTGCGCGTGAACTTCGGCCACGCTTCCGCGCCCGGAATCATCGACGCGAGGCTCGACAGCATCTGGCAACCGTTGCAGATGCCGAGCGCGAACGTGTCGGGGCGCGCGAAGAACGCCGAGAACATGTCGGCGAGGTTCGCGTTGAAGCGGATCGTCTTCGCCCAGCCTTCGCCGGCACCCAGCACGTCGCCGTACGAGAAGCCGCCGCATGCCACCGCGCCCGCGAAATCGGCGAGCGTCGCACGGCCGGCGAGCAGGTCGCTCATGTGCACGTCGTGCGCATCGAAGCCCGCACGGTCGAACGCGTACGCCGTTTCGAGGTGCGAGTTCACGCCCTGCTCGCGCAGGATCGCGACGCGCGGCCGTGCGCCCGTCGCGATGAACGGCGCGGCGATGTCGTCGGCCGGATCGAAGCTCAGCACCGGCGAGATGCCCGGGTCCGCCGCATCGAGCAGCGCGTCGTATTCGGCATCCGCGCAAGCCGGGTTGTCGCGCAGGCGCGCGATGCGCCAGCTTACTTCGCTCCAAGCGCGATGGAGTTCGGTGCGCGGTGCGTCGAAGATCTTCTTCGCGTCGCGGTACACCTCGATCACGTCGCGATCGTTGACCGAGCCGATCACGTGCGAGCACGCCGACAGGCCGAACTCGCGCAGCGCGCCGAGCACCGCGTCACGGTCGGTCGCACGCACCTGCACGACGGCGCCGAGTTCCTCGGAGAACAGCGCGCGCAGCGTGCGATCTTCGCGGCGGCCGCTCGTCTGCTTCGCCCAGTCCTTCGCGTCGCCGTAGTCGGATTCGTGGTTCGGGTCGAGCGTCAGCATGTCGACGTTCAGCGACACGCCCGCGTGGCCCGCGAACGCCATTTCGCACACCGTCGCCCACAGGCCGCCGTCCGAGCGGTCGTGGTACGCCAGCAGCTTATCCTGCGCATTGAGCGACTGGATCGCGTTGAAGAAGCGCTTCAGGTCTTCCGCGTCGTCGACGTCCGGTGTCGTGTCGCCGACCTGCTGCGTGACCTGCGCGAAGATGCTGCCGCCCATCCGGTTCTTGCCGCGGCCGAGATCGATCGCGATCAGCACGCTGTCGCCTGCGTCGGCGATGCGGCGCAGTTGCGGCGTCAGGTGGCGGCGCACGTCCTCGACCGGTGCGAACGCGGAGATGATCAGCGACACCGGCGACACCACTTCCTTCGCGACGCCCTGCTCGTCCCACTTCGTCTTCATCGACAGCGAATCCTTGCCGACCGGGATGCCGATCCCGAGCGCCGGGCACAGCTCCATGCCGATCGCCTTGACCGTGTCGAACAGCGCGGCGTCCTCGCCGGCCGTGCCGCATGCAGCCATCCAGTTCGCCGACAGCTTCAGCTTGTCGAGCGACGCGATCGGCGCGCTCGCGATGTTCGTGATCGCCTCGCCAACGGCCATGCGGCCCGATGCCGGCGCGTCGATCACCGCGAGCGGCGTGCGCTCGGCCATCGTCATCGCCTCGCCCTTGAAGCCCGCATAGTCGAGCGCGGTGACCGCGCAGTCGGCCACCGGCACCTGCCACGGGCCAACCATCTGGTCGCGCACCGACGTGCCGCCGACCGAGCGGTCGCCGATCGTGATCAGGAACGACTTGCTGCCGACCGTCGGGTGCTTCAGCACGTCGACCGCGACCTCCGACAGCGCGATGCCCGTCACGTCGACCGGTGCGCGCTCGGTCGCCACGCGCGTAACGTCGCGATGCATGCGCGGCGGCTTGCCGAGCAGCACTTCCATCGGCATGTCGACCGGGTATTCGTCGGCGCCCGTCGCTTCGTCGTCGACGAGCTTCAGCTGGCGTTCGTCGGTCGCGACACCGACCACCGCGAACGGGCAGCGCTCGCGTGCGCAGATCGCCTCGAAGCGCGGCAGGTCGGCCGGCGCGATCGCCAGCACGTAGCGCTCCTGCGCTTCGTTCGACCAGATTTCGCGCGGCGACAGGCCCGACTCCTCGAGCGCGACCTTGCGCAGCTCGAAGCGCGCGCCCTTGCCGGCACCGTCGACGATCTCGGGGAATGCGTTCGACAGGCCGCCCGCGCCGACGTCGTGGATGCTCAGGATCGGGTTTTCCGCGCCGAGCTGCCAGCAGCCGTTGATCACCTCCTGCGCGCGACGCTCGATTTCCGGGTTTCCGCGCTGCACCGAGTCGAAGTCGAGTTCGGCCGTGTTCGCGCCGGTCGCCATCGAGCTCGCGGCGCCGCCGCCCATCCCGATCCGCATGCCGGGACCGCCGATCTGGATCAGCAGCGAGCCGGCCGGCACGTCGTGCTTGTGCGTATGTTGGTCGGCGATGTTGCCGAGACCGCCCGCGATCATGATCGGCTTGTGATAGCCATGCACCTTCCCGCCGACGTTCTGCTCGTACACGCGGAAATAGCCGCCGAGGTTCGGACGGCCGAATTCGTTGTTGAACGCGGCGCCGCCGAGCGGGCCGTCGATCATGATCTGCAGCGGCGACGCGATGCGATCCGGGCGGCCGTACGGACCGTGCGCATCGTTCGGGTTGCGCTCGCCGACCGGCTGGGCCGCGTCGCGCGCGTTTTCCCACGACTGGCGTGCGTCGGGCAGGTCGAGGTTCGACACGGTGAAGCCCGTGAGGCCGGCCTTCGGACGCGCACCGCGGCCCGTCGCGCCTTCGTCGCGGATCTCCCCGCCCGCGCCGGTCGCCGCACCCGGGAACGGCGAGATCGCCGTCGGGTGGTTGTGCGTCTCGACCTTCATCAGCGTGTGCGTGAGCTCGGTGTGGCGGCCGTAGCGTTCACCCGGCTCGCCGGCCGCGCCTGCGTTGCGCGGGAACCAGCGTTCGGCTTCGGCGCCGACCATGATCGACGAGTTGTCCGAATACGCGACGATCGTGCCTTGCGGGCTCAGCTTCTCGGTGTTGCGAATCATCGCGAACAGCGACATGTCCTGCGCTTCGCCGTCGATCGTCCACTGCGCGTTGAAGATCTTGTGGCGGCAGTGCTCGCTGTTCGCCTGCGCGAACATCATCAGTTCCACGTCGGTCGGGTTGCGTTCGAGCTTGCGGAACGCGTCGACCAGATAGTCGATCTCGTCGTCGGCGAGCGCGAGGCCCAGCTCGACGTTCGCGCGCTCGAGCGCGCCACGGCCGACGCCCAGCACGTCGACGCTCGCGAGCGGCTTGGCCGGCAGTTCGTCGAACAGGTGCTTCGCGTCGTCGCGCGCGGCGACCACGCTTTCGGTCATCCGGTCATGCAGCGCGGCCGCCACGGCTGCGCGCGCGTCGTCCGACAGCGCCTTCTTGCCGCCGAGCAGGCCCGACTTCAGCGTGACCGTGAATTCGACGCCGCGCTCGATGCGGCGCACGTGCGTGAGGCCGCAGTGTTGCGCGATGTCGGTCGCCTTGCTCGCCCACGGCGAGACCGTGCCGAAGCGCGGCAGCACGACGAAGGTCTCGGCCGCGCCCTTCTCGGCCGCCGGCTCGAACGGCGCACCGTAGTGCATCAGCGCGTCGATGCGCGCGCTGTCGTCGGCCGACAGCGGCTCGGCCGCATTGACGAAGTGCAGGAACTGCCCGCGCACCGCGACGATGTTGGCGTCGATTTGCCTGAGCGTGTCGAGCAGACGGGTTTGACGGAAATCGGAGAGGGCCGAAGCGCCGGGAAAACACGAGAAGTGAGCCATGGGCTGGACTGACGTCGATGAGTCGCGCGAAGTGGCGACGTGGGGCGAAAGGAAGGCCGTAATTATACCCGGAAGTCGGTCGCCCAAGACCGGCCGATCGGCGGCCTGCATGCACCGCAACGGTGCCGCAGAGCGAGCCGCCCACGTCCCGCCCGCCGGGCCGCCCCGTGCAGGCGCCGCAGACGGCGGCCGTGGCGCGGCCGCACGGTCCGTGCTCGCACGGCGCCGGTTTCCGCGATTTTGGCGCTATCATTCCGGGTTCACCGGGCCGGGGCCCTCAGCGAATTCTCACCGGGCGGCGCCTGCGCGCCGTCCGTCATCGAAGCAATCCAATGGATGTCATCGTCATCGGCGGCGGAATCAGCGGCGTCGCCACCGCCTACCAGTTGCGCGCGGCCGGCCATCGCGTATGCGTGGTCGAACGCCACGCGACCGTCGCGCAGGGTGCGACCTACGGCGACGGCGGCGCGCTGCTGCCGAGCCCGCTCGACGTCTGGTTCGGCCCGACCTTCATGCGCCAGCGCCAGCCGCGCGACAGCGGCATCGTCTACAAGCCGGGCTTCAACGGCGGCGTGCGCCGCTTCGTCAAGCAGCTCGGCACGCTGCGCGAGCCCGACGCGTTTGCCGCCCAGTACGCGCGGCTGCGCCCGCTGATCGATGCGTCGCGCGACACGCTCGCCGACATCGAGGCGCGCCTCGAGCTCGAATTCGAGCAGAAGCCCGGCATCCTGCACGTCGTGCGCGATCCGCGCGACTGGGACGCGATGCAACCCGCGCTCGATCTGCTGCGCACGCTCGACCAGCCTTACCGCACGCTTTCCGCCGACGAATGCGCGGCGCTCGAGCCCTCGGTGCCGGCCGAGCCCGGCTTCGCCGGCGGCGTGCTGCTCGAGACCGAACGCACCGGGAATTGCCCGCTGTTCGCGAAGCTGGTCAAGCAGACGCTCGACGAGCATGGCGTGCAGTTCCGCTTCGGCGCGGAAGTCGCCGCGATCCGCGTCGACACCGGCCGCGCCGCGGTCGAACTCGTCCCGCCCGGCGACCGGCGCGCGTCGAACGCACGCGAGGTCGACGTGATTTCCGCCGATGCGATCGTGGTCGCCGCCGGCGCCGGCAGCCTGCCGCTGCTCGACCGGCTCGGCTGGCGCCTGCCGCTGCACCCGGTGCGCGTCCATACGCTCACCGCGCCGGTCGCCTACGAAGAACACGCGCCGCACCTGAACGTCGTCGATTCGATCAAGCGGATCTCGATCACGCGTACCCACCAGCGGCTGCGCGTCGGCGGCGGCGCCGTGCTGCAGAGCCTGCCCGACACCGCGAAGCCGCTCGCCGAGCCGCTGTCCGAGGCTGCGCTCGCGCTGCTCTGCCAGGCCGTCCACGACTGGGTGCCCGGTGCCGCGCGGATCTCGGCCGCGTTGTCCTGGCAAGGCACGCAGCTGCTGTCGCCGGACGGCCTGCCGGTCGTCGGTCCGACCCCGCATCCGCGCGTGTTCGTCAATTTCGGGCACGGCCCGGCCGGCTGGGGGCTCGCGTGCGGCTCTGCTAAAGTGGTGACCGATTACCTCGGCGGCGACGTGCAGCACTGGCCCGCCGACACGCTCGCCGCGCTGCGCGCCGGGCGCTTCACGACCTGACCGCCGCGGGCTCGCCCCGGCGGCCTCCTTGCCAGCCGCCACGACCCCGCGATGACCGTTACCCGCCCGCTCCCCGATTCCGATCCGATCGCGCTGCTGCGCGTCGCCGACCTGCGCGCGGCCGAAGCCGACGCCGCGCCGCGCCCGCCCGTCTCGTTCCGGATGGTTGCCCGATGAGCCAGGCCAATCCTCCGGATTTCGACTCGGCCGCCTTCCGGCAAGCACTCGGCCAGTTCGCAACGGGCGTGACGGTGCTC
>NZ_JAAGPP010000103.1:0-34421 GCF_017104975.1 Burkholderia sp. Ac-20344 | reverse complement strand
ATCACCAGCCACCCACCAGGCCCGGTGACAACACCCCCCGGATCATGACTGCGACTGGGGGCGGGAATCATGCCGGGCCTGGCTGGCCAAAGCCCCAATTATCGGGGCGTGAAGATAGTAACGGGGGCGTCGATCACGTCGATCGAAGCGGGAGCCCGGGGCATTCGCCCCTGATTGACGTCATCCGCGTTTGCGCAACGGCGCCAACAAGTCCCGCAGGCCGTTGTGATCGATCTCGTGCATCAGCGCAAGCTGCCGGCCGATTTCGCCGCGCGGGAACCCTTCGCGGGCCAGCCAATTGAGGTAAGGCCCGGGCAGGTCGGCGATGAGCCGGCCCTGGTATTTTCCAAAGGGCATGGTGACGGTGACGAGGTGTTCGAGGTCTGGATTTTGCATGCGGGTATTGTGCACGGCTTTTCGCACGTGTCGCATGCCGAGCGATTGAAGGTCGGGTTCCGGCCCTTCACGGGAGGCCGAATCGTGACGCCGTTCCAGGTTGACGGCCATCGATCACCTCCGGCTGGCGGCAGCCGAACATTCGAGGCGGCAGCACCTCCGGCAACGACTTCACGCAAAGGCCGCTGCAAACCGCCTGCGCCCCGTTTCTGGCCTGCTAGACTGGAATTCCCCCCTGCAAACGATGGAGGGAATCATGTTGTCCGTCTACGTCGTGAAGACCGGCGAGCAATTCCTGTGTACTGCCGAGGATGGCGATATCGGCATGGCACCGGCGGTTGAAGATGCCACGTCGTTTCTTTCGTACGAGGAAGCGGAAAAGGCAGCGCACGTGCATGCCGACCCCGGATACGAAATCGTGGCCGTCTGCGTGCTCAGACACTGACCTGGCGCCCGCCGCCGGGCGCTCGGCGAGGAGATGTGGCTCGCGGTTACGCTGGCGCCATGCGACATGGGTGGCGCGATTGGCTGCGTCCCAAATTACCTGCGAATGGACGAACTGCGCGTCGACACGCCCGCCGTGTACGGTGCGACGCGGCGCACACGTAACGCGAAACGCGCCTTTCCTGAAACGCCTGGCATCCGGTGCGCACTGCTCGCATGCGGCGCTGCCGGGAATCGGAGCGTCGTTGCTCCGTTTTATCGTCTGGGTCCTTTCATGGCCTCCGACTCCATGGCCGCATTCCACTCCTCATTCGCCTCGATCGGGTCCATCGCTTCGTCAACCGACGCCGTGGCGCGCTCGGCCGCCGCGATGGTTTCGTCTGCCTCGGAAGCGACATCACCCTCGCCGTCGCCTGGGGGATGCAGCATGTCCTTGAGCATCGCGCTCAACTCCGGCGTGTCCCATGGCAGCCCACGCCGAGTCCGATCCTTGATGTAGTGCCTCACTTCCGCGTCCTGCTCCACGGTCAGCGGCAGCCCCCGGAAGGTGCTTTGTGGGCCAGCATCGATCATCGCATTCTCCTGTTTCTAGGGCATTTTCAGTGTACTCGCCATGACAGGCATGCGAGCGGCGATCGGTGCGCGCTTGCGTCGGATCAAACGTGTGGGCTCGATGGGTGAGCGGCGGCCAGGAGCAGCCCTATCCGTAAAGCGCAAAATGTTCTCCCTAGCGGTCGTGGGTGGCGTCCATTTCGGACAAGAACGGTGCCCCATGCAGTGCGCAATCCAGGATCGTCGCACGTTGACTAGCCTTTCCGAGGTTGTCTCGCGCTTCGTCGCTCAGGGGTCATGTCATGTCGATGAGGATTCTGCGGCGTTGGCCAACTCCGCCATTGCCTTCCTTGCCGAACGAAGGTGTTCATCTCCCATCCGACGGGTGAGTTCCGCCTTGGCCCGACTCCATACCGGGAACGCATCGACCATGAGTTGACGCCCCGATGTCGTCAGAGCGAGCCGCTTTCCAGCGCGACCCCGTCCGCCTGTAGCGCTGACCAAATCTCTGCTCTCCAGATTCTGAACATTTCGGCTGAGGGTAGTCGGATCGGCCCCGGCACGATCGGCAAGATCAACGAGCGTCGCCCCCTCGGCCGCACCGATCCCAATAGTGAGGGCACAATGCCTGCATACGTACACGTCAACCTACGCGTCATCGACTCCGCCAAGCAGGCCGCGCTCGCGCCACGCTTTCAGGCGGCGCTAACAGAGGCGGGCGGGAAGATCCTGCATTTCGGTCCTGTTGCGCAGATTCTAGAGGGGGATGAGGTGCCGCTGCCGATGGCCGGCGTGTTTGAGTTTCCGACTCTCGCCCAAGCGCTAGCCTTCTACCATTCCGAACGGTATGCGCCGATCAAGACCGAGCGCCGGGAAGCCCAGCAAGCGCGGATGTTCATAGTCGAAACGCACTCGTGAGTAACCGCTTTCGGAAAGCGTGACGGTCCGGAATCGGGCGTTTGCCGCCCTTGAAGCTTGTCCACATACGCTTCAATCGAACCAGCTTCAGCCATTCGACAATTGCAGCCCCGCCCATCCGATTGCAGTCTCACTCATTCCATTTCCCGCAGCGGCACCAAGCGGCGCTCACGCCCGGCGCGGCAATGCGGTAGCGGGCGCCGACGGCCCCACTGCATCGGCGCCCGCCAACCGGCCCGCAGGCCGGTCATGCGGCTTCAACCCTCCTTGCCTACGCCCCCTTCTCGCCGAAGGCCTCGCACTCCGGCTTGTCCCATCGCGTATTCACCACGCGGTTATTCGAATCGAACTCGATCCGGTACTGGCAGATTGCGACCTTGCCGGCGTCGCGGAACGGGAACAGGTCGTTCCACGTCCGCACGTGGAAGATCCACTCGTGGAATGCGGCGGCCCGAGCAGTTCGTATAGCGGGTTCTTCGTCACACGCGGCTGGACCTGCGCCAGATTGGCGAGATTCGGGTACGTACCCTCGGGCAGCGTGGCCATATCGGCCGACGGGAACGCGGATCGCCCTGCTGCGCGGCGCATCCGGTCAGGCCGGCGGCACCGCACACGCCCGCCGCGACGCGTTGCCTGACTCGACCGCCTGCGTCGCCGGACGGTGCTGCTGCCGCAAGCGAGCCGTCCGGTTTCGACGGTCACGCCTGCGGCAACCCGCTGGCGACGTCTTACTTCTGCAGCGAGATTTCCACCCGGCGATTGCGCGCCCGCCCTTCGGCGGTCTCGTTCGATGCCGCCGGATTGGTTTCTCCATGCCCCGCCGCCGCGAACGATTCCGCCTTCAGCCCGTGTTCGCGCAGATACCCCGCGACAGCATCGGCGCGGCGCTTCGACAGCGCCTGGTTGTGCGCATCCGAGCCGGTCGCGTCGGTATAACCGTCCACTTCCACGCGCGAGAAATGCTTGTCGCCCTGCTGGTTCAGCAGCGTGTCGAGCGCGGCGGTGGCGGCGGACGTCAGCACGGCGGAGTCGGTCGCGAAGTATGCATCGCCGGTCAGGCTCACCTTCTCGACCGCGGCGGGCGCCGGCGCAGCCGCCGCGACCGGCGCGGGTGCCGCACCGCACTGAAACACCATCGAGTGCGGATCGGCGCCGTCGCGGTACGGCGTGGTGGAATCGACCGTGCGCACGGCCTCGTTGCCGCACATGCGCGTCGCGACCTTCATGCAGGTATTGGCGCTCGACAGGATGCCGTGGCAGTCGACGCGGAAGGTCCGGATGCCGTCGCGGGGCTGAAGCTCGTATGCGTTGTACGTCGGTCCCGACGCGCTCGAACAGGCCGCGAGGGAAACGACGGACGCCAGCAGTGCAAGATGGATGTTTTTCACTTGATTACTCCGAAAATGCGATGGGCGCAGCGCGTGCGGCGCAATGGCGCAGCCGCATCCGCGTGCGTTTGCGTTCGGCGCGGTCCGCCCCGGCAGCGCGTGCCGGCACGAACCGCGACGCGCGATCACTTCCACTGATACAGCATGCCCGCGCCGACGACGCGCTGGCTGCCGGCGAAGCCGCCGTTCAGCGTCGCCTTCAGGTTCTCCGTGACGCGCGCCTGCACGCCGACCGCCATGGCCTTCTGCCCCTGGAACGTCGCCGTACCGACCCCCATCGCGAAGTTCGAGTCGCGGTCCATGTGCGGGATCGACGCCATCGCGGCGGTTGCCGCGATCCCTTCACGTGCCATCGAATCGGTCTGCTGGATCTGCTGCTGCATCTGCGTGAGCTGGTTGTTGACCGTGTTCAGCGACTGCGTGAACTGGTTCGACACCGCATTCAGCTGGTTCACGTTCACCGCATCCGTGCCCTGCGTGCCGGCCGCGACGTTGACGACCTGGCGCGCCGACTCCGCCGAGCCGACCGCGACGACGTTCGACCGCCCGCCGTCGTTGCTGCCCGTGCCGATCGCGGCTGAATTGCTGCCCGACGCCGTCGAGCCCACGCCGATGGCGGTAGAACCGTTGCCCGAAGCGTGCGCATTGTTGCCGACCGCCGTGCTGTTCGAGCCCGATGCCACCGCGCCCGACCCGCCCGCCGACGAATTCGGGCCGGTCGAACCCGGCGGCACGTTCGTGCCGTTCGGGTTCGTCGTGTACTGCCCGCCGAGGTTGGTCGTGCGCTGGTCGATCAGCGTCGTCAGCTGGTTCGCGACCGAATCGAGCTGCGAAACGTTCACCGCGTCCGTGCCGTTCTTGCCGGCCGCGAGGCCCGTGATCTGCCGGTTGCCGACGTTCACTTCGCCTGCCGACGATTGCGGGCTGCTCAGGCCGTACGCAACGTAGTTCGTCAACGCGCCGACCGTCGTCAGCGAACCGGCGCCCAACGCCACGCTGTTCGCCAACGTCGCGGACGCACCCGCGCCGAGCGCGAGCGCATCGGTCGCATTGCCGAGCGCGCCGGAACCCAGTGCGACGCTGCCCACACTGACCGCCTTCGCATTTGCGCCTTGCGCGACCGACTGCGCACCCAATGCCGTCGCGCCGCTGCCGAGCGCGAGCGCGTCGGCCTGCGCGGCACTCGCCGCCTGCCCGATCGCGACGCCGCCAGGGGCGGTCTGGTCGACGATCGCGCCGTTGCCGATGCCCACGCCGTTGTCGCCGTTGACGACCGTCGTCGGCCCCACCGCGACCGAGTCCGCGCCGACCGCGAGCGAGTCCGCCGCCGTCGAATTCGCATGGAAATACTTCTGGGCCGTGACCGCGAACGACTGCAATGCGCCGGAGAGCTGCCGCACGGTCACCGCATCCTGCTGCCCGGTGCCGTCCGCGACGTTGGTGATCTGGCGATACGTCCTGCTGGTCGCGTCGCCGACCGACACCGCGCCGAGCAGCGTCTGGTCCGTCGTGTTGAACGGGATCGATGCGGTGCCGTTGCGGATGATGCCCGACGCGGGTGTCGTCGCACGGTCGGATACCGAACCCGAACCGAGCGCGATGCTGCCGTCCACCTTCGAGATCGCGTTCGGGCCGATCGCGACGCTGTCGAGCCCGAGCGCCTGGCTGTCCGGCGCGGTCGAGTTCGCGTGGAAATACTTGATGCCGTGCGCGTTGATGTTGTCGATCGCCGAGCCGACGTTGTTGTTGATCGTCGTCGAACCGTCGCTGTTGTACGTCACGTACGACGGTGCCGAAATCGTCCCGGTCGTCGGGTTGTAGGTGGCCCCGCCGCCGATCGCGCCTGCCGTGCTGTTGCCGAGATTGGTGTTGTTCGATGCGATCGAGCTGAGGCCGGTGGACAGCGAACCGATGCCCGTCGACGTCGCGGTGGACAGCGACGTCAGGTTGCTGTTCGTGCTCGACAGGCCGGTGGACAACGAGCCGACGGTCGTCGAGGTCGACGTCGACAGCGACGCGATCGAGCTGGTCGTCGAACTGAGCCCGGTCGACAGTGAACCGATGCTCGTCGAGGTGGCGGTCGACAGCGACGTGACGTTGCTGTTCGTCGTGCTCAGGCCGGTGGACAGCGAACCGACGACCGTCGACGTCGACGTCGACAGCGACGTGATCGAGCTGTTCGTCGAACTCAGGCCGGTGGACAGAGAGCTGATGCCCGTCGACGTCGAAGTCGACAGCGACGTGACCGTGCTGTTCGTCGAACTCAGGCCGGTGGACAGTGAGCTGATGCCCGTCGACGTCGAAGTCGACAGCGACGTGACCGTGCTGTTCGTCGAACTCAGGCCGGTGGACAGTGAGCTGATGCCGGTCGACGTCGAAGTCGACAGCGAAGCCACCGAGCTGTTGGCCGACGACAGGCCGGTCGACGTGGACGTCGACAAGGACGTCACCGCGCTGTTGGTCGAGCTCAACCCCGTGGACAGCGAGCCGATGCCGGTCGACGTCGACGTGGACAGCGACGTGATCGCACTGTTCGCCGACGACAACCCGGTCGACGTGGAAGTCGACAACGAAGTCACCGAGCTGTTGGTCGAACTCAGCCCTGTCGACAACGAGCCGATGCCGGTCGACGTCGACGTGGACAACGACGTGATCGCACTGTTCGCCGACGACAACCCGGTCGACGTGGAAGTCGACAACGAAGTCACCGAGCTGTTGGTCGAACTCAGCCCTGTCGACAACGAGCCGATGCCGGTCGACGTCGACGTGGACAACGACGTGATCGCGCTATTCGCCGACGACAACCCGGTCGACGTGGAAGTCGACAACGAAGTCACCGAGCTGTTGGTCGAACTCAGCCCTGTCGACAACGAGCTGATCCCGGTTGACGTCGACGTGGACAACGACGTGATCGCGCTATTGGCCGACGACAACCCGGTCGACAACGACGACACCCCCGTCGACAGCGAACTGACACTCGAAGCCGTCGACGTCGACAGCGAATTCACCGCCTGATTCGTCGCGTCGAGCTGCGACCCGTTGATCGCATCCGTGCTCGCCGAACTGATGCGCCCGGCAGCAACATTGGTGATCTGCCGCTCGGTGCCCGCTGCGCCGACGCTGACGACGCTGACCGGATTCGTCCCGTTGAAGTTGTACGTGACGCCGCCGATCGTCGCGCTTGCCGTCGGATTCGGCGCGGCCGTCGTCGACCCCGAGCCGAGTGCGACATCGCCCGCATTGTTCGCCACGGCCGACGCACCGAACGCCACCGCACCCGCCGCCGCGGCCGTCGACGTGTTGCCGAGCGCGAGCGACCCGGTGCCCTGTGCGATGTTCGAATTGCCGATTGCGACCGCGCCGTCGCCGTTCGCCGTGTTGTTCGACCCGGCCGTGACCGCGCCGGTGCCGATCGCGGTGCTCGGGTCGCCGATCGCCACCGCACCGTTGCCGCTGACCGTCTGGCCCAGGCCGAGCGCGACAGCGCCGACGCCGCCCAGCACCTTCGAGCTGTTGCCGCCGGCAATCGAACCCGCGCCCGCCGCTGCCGCGACCGAGTTGCTGTCGCCGATCGCCACGGTGGAACCCGCCGCCGCGACGCTGTTGATGCCGATGGCCGTCGCATTCGTGGCCGACGCCGTCGCACCGGGCCCCAGGGCGGTCGCCGAGATGCCGGTCGCCAGCGCGAGATTACCGAGCGCGGTCGCGAACTGCTGCGTCGCAGCCGACTGCACCCCCATCGCAATCGAACTGACACCCGATGCATTGGCGTTCAATCCGAACGCCATCGCGGAATTGGCGCCGGCCGTCGTGGCCGAGCCCAGCGCGATCGAACTGGTGCCGAGCGACTGCGTGCCCGAGCCCGGTACGCCGGCCGTCCCGCCCCAGCCGATCGCGATCGACGACGTGCCCTTCGCACCGCTGTTCACCCCCATCGCCACGCCCGAATTGCCGGAAGCCAGCGCGCCGCTGCCCACGGCAACGGCGGCAGCGCCCGAGCCGGTCGATTGGTTGCCGAGGGCCACCGAGCCCGTCAGGTCCGCATGCGACGCATAGCCGAGCGCGACGCTTTGCGCGCCGGCCGCGCTCGCCCCGAGGCCGAGCGCGGCCGCGTACTGACCGGAAGCCAGCGCATTGTTGCCGAGCCCGATGGCCGACACACCGGTCGCGGCCGCACCGCTGCCCATCGCGACCGATCCGCTTTGCGTCGCACTCGACAGGTTGCCGACGGCAACCGAGTAGGCGCCCGAGCCGATCGCCTGCACGCCCATCGACGTACTGTTGATACCGGTCGCCTGCGCGTTGATGCCGACGGCCGTCGAAGCGTCGGCCATCGCATGCGCGCCCGGGCCGATCGCCGTGGCCGACACGCCTGCCGCCGTCGACAGGTTGCCGTAAGCCGTCGAGTTGACCTGCGAAGCAATGGATCCCTGACCGATCGAGATCGCGCTGATGCCGCCGCTCGCGGTACCCCCGTCTTGCTGGTACTGCGCGTGCGCACCGGCATGAAACAGCGCGAGATACGCGGACGCCATCAGCACGGTGAGCCGCCTGAGCGACGAAGCCGAAGGCGTGCCCGCACGTGCCGCGGCCCCTCCGTCCACGGCCCGCTCCGGCGTGCCGCGCGACGACGCGACGCGCTTTCCGCGCGCGCGATCAAGCTCCGAAGCCGCAACCCAGGCTCCCAATGCTTCGTTCCAGATCGACTTGAACGACTTGTTCATCTTGTCTTCCCTCGGTTCTCATGTGCTGGATGACGCAACGGCGAACACGGCGGCCGGCGGGAACGCCCCTGCACGTTCCCGCCCGCGTCGCGTAGCCACGCTATACACTTTGGATCACTAACTAAACGACTGAACAACGCTGCACGGCACTCGCGATCGGCATCGCGATCACACGACCGCACGCCGCCCGTGCCCGTCGGCACGATGCGAGACGATCGCCGGTTATCGACTCATCGAAGCCGGCGTGGCGGACCCGACGGCGGCACGATGCAGGACGCATCGCTCATCCGCGCGCGCGAACGCCATCGCGCCGAACCCGCGACGACCTTGAATCTCATGGGACAGCGTCATTCAGACGCCGGATAGGCGGAAGCCGGCCCGCACCCGGGGGGCGGCCCGCCCTGTTTCATTCAGGAGGAGGATGACGTCGTGCGATCCCCGGGACTGAAGCATGCGCCGCCGGTTCGTGCGAACCGGTGCGGTGGCTTGTCATGCCTGCTGTGCTCATCGTTTTCGTGCCCGCCTGATTCGAGAGCGCACCGCGCGCGGCCGCCCCCCGATGGATCGAACCCTCGGACGGCCAACGCGCGACCACTCACCCTTTCCGTCCGGCCGTCAAACGCATTTCCCGGATTTCCGGAACTGCCCCGACGACTTGCCGGACGACCCCTGCACCGAATTAATCGAGCGAATTTTCTTGACCATTTCGTCTCGACCGGCGCATCACACCCGACCACATTTCAAGATTCACCGATTTCTCTTATATAACAACGTATTCGGTAAATAATGAAATTTTCATTACCCTCGTGCCAGTTATTCGTTTGCTACCGCATTCCCATATCATGGGATACCGCATCGTTCAATGTCACATTGGTATCGCATGCACCTCGATGGGAATTCGGCATGCGATCCGCGCGATCCGGGCCGTCTCGAAAGAACCGATTCCAGCCGCGCCGGGGCTAGTGTGCGGGCATCCGTCCGAACGAACCTTTTCCCGAGCGGAAAAACTGTTTTCCGGAGCGGACGGCATTTACATTCATACATTCCGGTGCGAAACCCATTTCCATTCACACCTCATTTCGACCCGATGATGGCAAAAAAATTAATCAGGCCGATGACGATCGATCTCATCCACCTTACATTGAGCACGCCGCGTTCCCGACACATGACAAGCCAATTCACCGCCCGGATCAATTCGAATTCAACATCATAAATCCGGCAATAAAGACCGATATTAATCAACCGATCCGGCATGTTTTTCCGTTTCCGTTTCTTCCAGCCGGACGCCGCCCCGACAAGCCCGCAGCACCTCGTCGCACAAGCCCCCACGAATCACACGGAATCCTCACAGTCGGCGCGGCTGTCGGCATATAATTTTTCGCAACAATCGCGCAGACAGCGATGCGCTCTAACCGACCCGCCACCCTTCCAACGCGCCCGCAACCATGTCATCCCGCTCGTCCAGTCCGGCGTTGCCTCGTCCCACGCCGGATCTCGCCGACGCACATATTCTTGTCGTCGACGATCGCCCGAACGACCTGCGGCTCCTGACCGAAATCCTGCGTGCCGCGCGATGCCGGATCAGCGTCGCGTTCGACGGGCTGCAGGCCTATCACCGCGCCCAGGCGATCGTGCCCGACCTGATCCTGATGGATGTCCGCATGCCGCGCATGGACGGCTTCGCCGCGTGCCGGCTGCTGGCGTCGACCCCTTCGACGCAATCGATCCCGGTCATCATCCTGACGGCCGCGGGCGATCTCGAGGATCGTATCGCCGGGCTCGAAACCGGCGCGATCGACTACATCATCAAGCCGTTCGAGCCGACCGAAGTGCTGGCCCGGATCCGCAATCACCTGAAGCGGGCACGGCGCAGCCAGCCGTTCGCGCATCTGCCCGAGCTGCCCGACAACCCGGATGCGACCCTCGTGCGCGCGGCGACCGAGGTCCTGCTGCGCGACCTGCGCCACCCGCCGGCGCTCGAGGCGCTCGCCAGGCAGGTCGGCACGCACGAAAAGCGCCTGTCCCGCGTGTTCCGCGACCATCTCGGCCAGACCGTGTTCGAATACCTGCGCGACACACGCCTGCGCGCCGCGATGCATTTCCTCGCGGAGACGTCGATGGGGATCGGCGACATCGCCGAGGAAATCGGCTTCTCCACACCCGGCAACTTCGCGACGGCGTTCCGCGAACGCTTCGGCATCACGCCGTCCGACTGGCGGCGCCAGCGCCATGCGGTGAATGCGCCCGCCTCGCCCGGGGAGCACCATCACGATGCGTAGCCGCCACGCGGCATGGGCAGCCGGATGCCGCGCGGCGCTGCTGCTTCTGCTCGCGATGGCCGTCACCTGCGCGACGGCGCGTGCCGCGTCGACGCCGAACCCCGCGCAACTGGACGCCGTGTCGGTATTCGAAGACGCGAGCACCACGATGTCCGCCGACCAGGTTGCCGCACGGCTCGCCGATCCGGGTCATGGCACGCCGCTGGCAAGCACGTCGTCGTTCAACGTCGAGTTCTCGCGATCGGCATGGTGGATCCGCGCGGCGCTGACCAACCGCGACAGCGCCGCGCGCCCGCTGGTGCTGGCGATTCGCGACGCACGAGTCGACCAGGCGGACTTCTTTGTCGAACGGAACGGCCGGTGGACACTCGACAGCCGCTTCCCGGCCGCTCGCGCGGGCGGTGATGCCGCCGCGCCGCCATCGCGCTACCCGACACTCGACGTCACGCTGCGCGCCGGCGAAAGCATCCCCGTGCTGATCCGCGTCACGTCGCGCAAGGAATTGCGGCTCGCGCCGGCCGCGTTCACGCGTGCGGCGTGGGATGCGCTGGAACGGCGCGCGACGATGTGGGACTTCGGCTTCTTCGGCGGCCTGCTCGCGCTCGTGTGGTGCGCGCTGCTGATCGGGTTCTTTTCGCGCAGCGGCGTGTTCCATGTGCTGGCCGCGATTGCGCTGGGCACGACGCTGTTCGAAGCGACTTACCGCGGCTATACGGCGATGGCGTTACCGCTTGCGCTGCGTGAATGGTCGGCGCGCGGCGAAGTGATCTTCGCGTACCTGGCGGTCGCCTGCTTCATCGTCTTCATCCTGATGGTCGCGCGGCGCGAGCAGGCGAAGCTGCCGATGCGCGCGATCTACATGGTATTCCTGGCGCTCGAATGCGTCGGCATGATCGGCGCCGCATGCGGCGACCTGCTGACGTTCACGTGGTTCTGCCTGCGGCTGAACGCGGCGCTCGGAATCCTCAACATCAGCCTGGCGCTGATGCTCGCGATCCGCCGGACGCCGACCGGCCGCGTGATGCTGATCGCCGTCGCGTTCGCCACCTTCAACATGCTGATCCGCGTGCTCGACGGCATGAACACGCTGCCGCCGGCACTCGCGTGGCTGAAATCCGACATCTACCCGAACCCCGTCCTCGCGATCGTCGGGCTCGCCACGCACCTGCTGGTGCTGGCCGCATGGATCCACCACGTGGGCCGTCAGCGCGCCGAGGCGAGGAAGCGGCTCGAACACTGGCAGCTCACCGAGCAGGATCGCCTGCGCGACGAAGTCGCACGACGCACGCTCGCGCTCAACGACGCGCTGCAACAGGTGACGACCCACATGCAGCAGAAGATCGAGACGCTCGGCTACGTCAGTCACGACCTGCGCGCGCCGTTGTCCACGATCAACGGCTACGCGAAGCTGCTGCTGCAAGGCGCGACGCGCGGCCAGGCGCGGCTGATCCGGTCGATCGATCGCAGCATCCGCTACCAGCTCACGCTGATCGACGAACTGCTCGCGTTCACGAAGGCCGAGCTGCAGCCGCTCGGTGTGTCGCCGGATGCAACCGACCTGCCCGGCCTGCTCGACGACATCGGCCACTACGCGGTCGCGCTGTGCGCGCAGCAGGACAACCGGTTCGTCTACCGGCCGGCCACGGCGTTGCCGCGCACGGTATCGATCGACGGCATGCGGCTGCAGCAGGTGCTGCTCAACCTGTTGTCCAACGCGTCGAAGTTCACGCGCGACGGTACGGTCACGCTGTCGGTGCATGCGTCGCGCGAAGGCGACGCATGGCGCCTGCTGTTCGAGGTCGCCGATACGGGCATCGGGATCGACATCAGCGGAACCCGCGACATCTTCCGCGCGTACCAGCAGGTGCAGGCCGTGAACGGCGGCACCGGGCTCGGCCTGTTCATCGCGCAGCGCATCGTCGGCGCGATGGGTGGCGAGCTGGCCGTCGCCAGCCAGCCGGGCGCGGGCACCGCGTTCTCGTTCGCGTTCGTCGCGCCGGCCGTCGGGCACACGCTCGTGCCTGCGTCGGAGCTCGTCCGCCGGTTTCATCCGGACGACGATGCCGAGCCGGACGTCCCCATGCCCGCGATGCCGTGCCCGCCCGACGATGCGCTCCACGCACTGATCCGGCTGGCCGACAACGGGCAACTCACCGATATCGAGGAATGGCTCGGCCAGTATGCGAACGAGCCGGATTACGCGGCCTTCGTGCGGGACGTGCGCGAGCACCTCGAAGCGCTGGATCTGGACGCGATCGGGAAACTGGCCGGCTCGCTGAAACGTACGCGCATCGCCGACACGTCGTTCGGCGCCTAGACTCACGCGGCCGGGCCGGCCTGACGGCACTGGCCCCCGCATCGCTCACGCTCCAGTCGGGCGCCGGCCCGACAGCCCACCCATCGGCATCGCCCACCGTCACGTCACGACGCTTCGCGCCGTGCCCCCTGCCGGACGCTGCGCGCGCTACAGCCGCTGCATCGTCGAAACCAGCGCGGCGTCCGCGTCGGGCAACGCCGGCCGCGCCTGCGCGGGGCCGCGCTTCGGCGTCGGCGCACCCAGCCCCGTGCCGCCCGTGCGCCGCCGCGCCGCGTGCCGTTCGATGACCCGCTGCAGCACGCAGAACACGCACAGCAGCGCGCCGATCACGATCCGCGTCCACCACGAACTCAACGTGCCGTCGAACGTGATCAGCACCTGGATCGTGCCGAGAATGCCGACGCCGAATACCGAGCCGATCACATAGCCCACGCCGCCCGTGAGCAGCGTGCCGCCGATCACGGTCGCGGCGATCGCGTCGAGTTCCATCCCCTGCGCCTGCAGCCCGTAACCCGACAGCACGTACAGCGTGAACACCACGCCGCCGAGCGCCGAACAGAAGCCGCTCAGCGCGTACACACCGACCTTCGCGCGCGCGACCGGCAGCCCCATCAGCAGCGCCGAACGCTCGTTGCCGCCGATTGCATACACGTTGCGGCCGAAGCGCGTGAAATGCGCGACGTAGATCGCGCCGGCCAGCGTCGCGAGCGCGATCAGCGCGCCCGCGCTCAGCGTGCCGCCGCCCACCGGCACGCTGATGCCCGCGATCGCATGAAACACCGGCTCGTTGATCGTGATCGACTGCGTCGTGATCAGGAAGCACGCGCCGCGCGCGAGAAACATCCCGGCCAGCGTGACGATGAACGGTTGCAGCCGGAAATAATGGATCAACGCGCCCATCGCCGCGCCGTACAGCGCGCCGAACGCGAGCACCAGCGGCACGATCACCCACACGGGCCAGTGCAGCCGCTCGGCGCCGACCGCGCAGAAGATCGTCGTCAGCGCGACGACCGAGCCGACCGACAGGTCGATGCCGCCCGACACGATCACGAACGTCATCCCGATCGCGACGATCAGCAGGAATGCGTTGTCGACGAGCAGCCCGGTCAGCACCTGCATCGAGAAGAAGCCCGTGTACGTCACGGACCCGAAGCCGAACAGCGCGGCGAACAGTACGATCGTCACGACGATCGGCAGCGTGCGCGGGTCGGCGAGGCGCCCAAGGAGTCGGTTCATCGCGGCGTCGCTCCGGAAGTGGCGCGCGAACGCGCGGAAGACAGCAGCCGCGACGCGTGCCGGACGACCAGCGCACGCGCCGCGTCCGACTGGATCAGCGTCACGACGATCACGACGACCGCCTTGACGACGAGCGTCGCCTCCGGCGGCACGCCGATCGAATAGGTCGTGTAGGTGAGCGTCTGGATGATCAGCGCGCCGAGCACCGAGCCGGCGAGGCTGAAGCGGCCGCCGAGCAGCGACGTGCCGCCGAGCGTCACCGCGAGGATCGCGTCGAGTTCGAGCAGCAGCCCCGCGTTGTTGCCGTCGGCGCTGCGCACGTTCGAGCTTGCGAGGATGCCGGCAAGTGCCGACATCGCGCCGGAACACAGATACACGCCGAACACGACCGCGCCCGAGCGCAACCCGACGAGCCGCGTCGCGACCGGGTTCACGCCGATCGCGCGGATGAACAGCCCGAGCGCCGTGCGATTCACCAGCAGCGCGGTCGCGGCGATCGTCGCAAGCGCGATCCACACCGCGCACGGCACGGCCGCGAGATAGCCGCCGCCGAGCGCGAGGTAGCCGGGTGCGCCGATCGGAATGATCTGGCCGCCCGTCAGCAGTTGCGCGATGCCGCGGCCGGCCACCATCAGGATCAGCGTCGCGATGATGGGCTGCATCCCGACGAACGCGACGAGCAGCCCGTTCCATGCGCCCGCGAGCAGCCCGACGCCGAGTGCAGCGGCCAGCGCCGTGCCGACCCGCGACGGGTCCGCGTCGAGCACGATCGCAGCAGCCGCGCCTGCGATCGCGACGATCGCGCCGACCGAGATGTCGATCCCGCGCGTCGCGATCACGAGTGTCATCCCGAGCGACACGATCACGAGCGGCGCCGCGCGGTTCAGGATATCGACCGGCGCGCCGAACAGGTGACCGTCGAGCAGCGTGATCGACAGGAAACCCGGGCGATGCGCGACGTCGAGCGCGAACAGCAGCGCGAGCGTCAGCACCGGCCACGTGAGCGGATGACGGAACAGCGTGCGCAGACGCGTCATGACTGGCCTCCCGCGATCAACCGGTACACCTGCTCCTCGGATGCGTCGGCGCCTGTCAGTTCGGCAACCTTGCGCCGGTCGCGCAGCACCGCGATCCGGTGGCTCA
Organism: Burkholderia sp. Ac-20344; assembly: GCF_017104975.1. Classification (NCBI taxonomy): domain Bacteria; kingdom Pseudomonadati; phylum Pseudomonadota; class Betaproteobacteria; order Burkholderiales; family Burkholderiaceae; genus Burkholderia; species Burkholderia sp. Ac-20344. The sequence goes on along the minus strand of NZ_JAAGPP010000103.1, from coordinate 19,024 downwards.
CGCGCACGACTTCACCGATCTCCGACGAGATGAACAGGATCGCGAGCCCCTGCGCGCACAGCGCGAGCACACGCTCCATGATGTCGAACTTTGCCGCGACGTCGATCCCGCGCGTCGGCTCGTCGAGGATCAGCAGCTTCGGCTCCGTCGCGAGCCAGCGCGCGAGCAGCACCTTCTGCTGGTTGCCGCCCGACAGCAGGCCGATCGGCTGCTCCGCGTCGCGCGCCTTGATGCCGAGCCGCGCGATATAGGTATCGGCGAGCTCGCGCTGGCGCGCACGCCCGATCAGCCGCCACCAGCCGCGCCGCGCCTGCAGCGCAAGAACGATGTTCTCGCGGATCGACAGCGCGGCGACGATCCCCTCCTTCTTGCGATCCTCCGGGCAGTATGCGATCCCGTGCCGCACCGCGTCGTGCGGCGACGCAAGCCGCTTGCGCGCGCCGTCGATCTCGATCGCACCGGTATCCGCGCGCTCCGCGGCAAACGCGAGCTGCGCGGTCTCGGTGCGGCCCGAACCGAGCAGCCCGGCCAGCCCGACGATCTCGCCGGGCCGCACGTCGAGGTCGAGCGCGCTCATCATCCCGCGCCGGCCGACCTGCTGCATCGACAGGAACGGTTCGGCCTCGCCGGCGGTGCGCTCGACGGCCGCGGCGCCCGCCTGCAGCGTGTCGGACATCCGCTCGCGGCCGGTCATTTTCGCGACGAGCGCATCGACCGGCAGGTCGCGCGCCAGGTATTCGCCTTCGCGCTCGCCGTTGCGCATCACGGTGATCCGGTCGGACACCGCGTAGGTCTGTTCGAGAAAGTGCGTGACGAACAGGATCGCGATGCCCGACGCCTTCAGCCGGCGCAGCACGTCGAAGAGCCGCGCGACCTCGCCGTCGTCGAGGCTCGAGGTCGGCTCGTCGAGAATCAGCACGCGCGCATCGACCGAGACGGCGCGTGCGATCGCGACCATCTGCTGCACCGCGATCGGATACGCGTCGAGCGAGCGCGTGACGTCGAGCGACAGGTCGAGTTCGGCCAGCGCCGCGCGCGAGCGCGCATGGATCGCTTTCCAGTCGATCGCGCCGCGCCGCATCGGCTGCCGGCCCGCGAAGATGTTCTCCGCGACCGACAGGTTCGCGCACAGGTTCACTTCCTGGTAGAGCGTCTGGATGCCGGCCGCCTCGGCCTCGCGCGGCGCGGCGAAGCGCACGGGCCGGCCGCCGACGCGAATCTCGCCCGCATCGTGCGCATGCACGCCGGTGAGCACGTTGATCAGCGTGGACTTGCCCGCGCCGTTCTGGCCCATCAGCGCGTGAATCTCACCCGGAAACAGCCGGAAGTCCACGCGCTGCAGCGCGCTGACGCCCGGAAACGACTTGTCGATGCCGATCATCTCGACCACCGGCGGATTCGTCATGAATCCTCCCTCGGAGCGGTTGCCATCCGGGCGGCCGATGCCGCCGCCCGTGCCGGATTGTCAGTACGTGCTCAGTACTTGCGGGTCGGCAGAATCTGCGCCGCGACGTTCATCGGGAACACGGTCTCGTTCGTGACGATGCGCTTGGGCAGCGACTTGCCCGCGACGACATCCTTCACCGCGCTCATCAGTTGCGGGCCGAGCAGCGGGCTGCATTCGACGTCGACGTTGATCTTGCCGGCGACCATCGCCTGGAAGCCGCCCTTCGTCGCGTCGAACGACACGACGCTCACGTCCTTGCCGGGCTTGATCCCCGCTTCCTCCATCGCCTGGATCGCGCCGAGCGCCATGTCGTCGTTGTGCGCGTAGACGACGTTGATCTGCTTGCCGTAGGTCTTCGCGAACGCTTCCATCACCTGCTTGCCGCCGGCGAGCGTGAAATCGCCGCTCTGCGACGCGATCACCTTGAATTTCGGATTGCTCTTGATCACTTCGAGCAGGCCGGCACGCCGGTCGTTGGCCGGCGCCGAGCCGACCGTGCCCTGCAGTTCGACGATGTTGATCGGCCCCGCGTCGTTCTTGTAACGCTCTTCCATCCAGTGGCCGGCGCGCCGCCCTTCCTCGAGGAAGTCCGAACCGATCATCGTCACGTACAGCGACGGATCCTTCACGTCGACCCCGCGGTCGGTCAGGATCACCGGAATGTGCGCGGCCTTCGCTTCGGTCAGCACCGGCTCCCAGCCCGATTCGACGACCGGCGAGAACGCGATCACGTCGACCTTCTGCGCGATGAACGAGCGGATCGCGCGAATCTGGTTCTCCTGTTTCTGCTGCGCATCCGAGAATTTCAGGTTGATGCCGGCGTCCTTCGCCGCGCCCTTCACCGACACGGTATTCGCGGTGCGCCACGCGCTTTCCGCGCCGACCTGCGAGAACCCGAGGGTGATCGGCTTCTGCTGCGCGTGCGCACTGCCTGCCAGCACCGTCGCCGCGGCAACGATCGCGCCGGCCGCCAGCTTCCTGATGAATGTCATGGTTCGTCTCCGATGATGTCGTTGTCTGCCGCGGCGCTGTTCTGTTTCTGCGTGGCGCCCGCGCGGGTCGGGGCTGCGCCGGCCGGTGCGTCGAGCCGGCCCGGTCTGCACGCCCCGCATCAGTCTAGAAACAAGTCCGATAACCTTCCAATGAAATATTGGATTGAGGCAATATCGGAATCGGCATACGTATAAACACCTAAGCGGGCGAATCGGCGCGACACGACACGACGCGCGCGGCAGGCAGCCGCGCGTCGCCGGTCCCCCGCGCCGGATTCAACTCGCGCAGCACGCTGGCGCGCCCGCCGTCGTCATCGGAAAGTTGCGGCTGCCCGCGCGCAAAGGCCGGCGCGACCGCCGCCGCGAGCAGCGCGGCGATCGCCAGTCGGGAAAGGACCTTCATTGCCCGACTCCCGCTTCACTGCGCGCTGACGGATGGCACCGGCGTCGATGCAGTCGCGGTCGCGGTGGCCTGCTCGCCGTGCGCGATCGCATAGAGCTCGCGATTGCGCGCGATCGTCTGCGTGCTCGGCGGATAGTCCCAGTTCGACGTCGGCACGGTGCCGTCGCGCTGCGCCTGAACCAGGTCGGCGATCACGTCGGCGCGCGTCGGGCCGGACGACGAAGTCTGCGCGAAGGCGGCCACCGGCGTGCCGATTGCGAGGGCGAGCAGCGCGGCGGCTGCGATCAGTCTGCGATTCATGATGAAACTCTCCAGAACGGTTCGATGAGGACGCATCGTCGATGCGCCGCCGGCGGGACCGCGGATGCGGTTCGCCGCCCGACACCTTCATTCTGGCGACCGCGGCCGGCACGACGCTGACCGCCGGATGACAGTTTTGAAATCTGCCGGCCCCCGCGCAGATAACGGTTTCGTAATCTTCGAGTCAGGACCGGGTCAACGCGGCGACGGCAGACTGCACGCTCGTCGCATCGAATGCGTCTTCCCTGCCCTGCTTCGAGGAAAACATCATGTGGATCGTCCGGCTGGCGTTGCGCAGGCCCTATACGTTCGTCGTGCTCGCACTGCTGATCTTCATCGCGGGGGCGCTCGCGATCCTGCGCACGCCGACCGACATCTTTCCGAACATCGACATCCCGGTCGTCAGCATCGTGTGGTCGTACAACGGCTTCTCGGCCGAGGACATGGCCAAGCGCATCACGACGAACTACGAGCGCGCGCTGACCTCCGACGTCGACGACATCGAGCATATCGAGTCACAGTCGCTGAACGGCGTGTCGGTCGTGAAGATCTTCTTCCACCCCGGTGCGGACATCAACCGCGCGATCGCGGAAGCGTCGAGCAACTCGGCGTCGATCCTGCGCATCCTGCCGCCCGGCACGCTGCCGCCGAACATCATCACGTACAACGCGTCGACGGTGCCGATCCTGCAGCTCGGGCTGTCGAGCAAGACGCTGCCAGAGCAGGATCTCTACGATCTCGGCAACAGCTTCATCCGCACGCAGCTCGCCACCGTCCAGGGCGCGGCCGTGCCGCTGCCGTTCGGCGGCAAGGTGCCCGAGATCGTTGTCAACTTGAACATGCGCGCGCTGCAGGCCAAGGGGCTCGCACCGATCGACGTGGTCAACGCGATCAACGCGCAGAACCTGATCCTGCCCGGCGGCACCGCGAAGATCGGCGGGCGCGAATACAACGTGCAGATGAACGGCAGCACGCAGACGGTCGCCGCGCTGAACGACCTGCCGGTCAAGACCGTCGGCGGCAACGTCGTCTATGTGCGCGACGTCGCCCAGGTGGTCAACGGCTTCGCGCCGCAGACCAACATCGTGCGCAGCGACGGCAAGCGCGCAGCACTGCTGACGGTCGAGAAGACCGGCAGCGCGTCGACGCTCACGATCATCGGCCAGGTGAAGGCGCTGCTGCCGAAGATCGCGGCCGGCCTGCCGAAGGCGCTGCACATCACGCCGCTCGGCGACCAGTCGGTGTTCGTGAAATCGGCGATCCAGGGCGTCGCGCGCGAGGCGGTGATCGCCGCGTGCCTGACCGCGCTGATGATCCTGCTGTTCCTCGGCAGCTGGCGCGCGACGCTGATCATCGCGGTGACGATCCCGCTCGCGGTGCTGACGTCGCTGTGCGCGCTCTCCGTGCTTGGCCAGACGATCAACATCATGACGCTCGGCGGGCTCGCGCTCGCGGTCGGGATTCTCGTCGACGACGCGACCGTCGCGATCGAGAACATCACGCATCACCTCGAACGCGGCGCGCCGCTCGAGGAGGCGATCCTGTCCGGCGCGGGCGAGATCGCGGTGCCGACCTTCGTGTCGACGCTGTCGATCTGCATCGTGTTCGCGCCGATGTTCCTGCTGACGGGCGTCGCGCGCTACCTGTTCGTGCCGATGGCCGAAGCGGTGATCTTCGCGATGATCGCGTCGTACTTCTTCTCGCGCACGCTGATCCCGACGCTCGCGATGGTGCTGATGCGCGCGAAGGGCGACGGCAAGCCGCCGCGCGGCGTGTTCGCCCGCTTCGCGCGCTTCCAGGCCGGCTTCGAGCACCGTTTCGAGGCGGTCCGCGCAGGCTACCGCGCGCTGCTGTCGGCCGCGATCGCGAACCGGCTCCGCTTCGCCGCCGCGTTCCTGCTCGCGTGCGTCGCCTCCACCGGCCTGTTCGCCGTCGCGGGGCAGGATTTCTTCCCGTCGGTCGATACCGGCGAGATCCGGCTGCACCTGCGCGCGCCGACCGGGACGCGGATCGAGCAGACCGCGCGCCTGACCGACGAAGTCGAGGCGCGAATCCGCTCGGCGATCCCGGCGAACGAACTGGCCGGCGTGCTCGACAACATCGGCGTGCCGGTCAGCGGGATCAACCTGACCTACGACTCGTCCGACCCGATCGGCTCCGGCGACGCCGACATCATGATCACGCTGAAAGCCAACCACCGCCCGACCGCGCAATACGTGACGCAGTTGCGCAACCTGCTGAACCAGGCGTTCCCCGGCGTGACCTTCGCGTTCCTGCCGGCCGATATCGTCAGCCAGATCCTCAACTTCGGGCTGCCCGCGCCGATCGACATCCAGATCGTCGGCAACAAGCTCGACCAGAACCGCGCGGTCGCGAACCGGCTGCTCGCGCAGCTGCGCGGCGTGCGCGGGCTCGTCGACGCACGCATCCAGCAGCCCGGCGACGAACCCGCGATCAACGTCGACGTCGATCGCACCAAGGCGATCCAGGCCGGGCTGCAGCAGCGCGACGTGTCGCAGAACCTGCTGATCGCGCTGTCCGGCAGCTCGCAGACCACGCCGAACTTCTGGCTGAACCCGGCCAACGGCGTCAGCTATCCGGTGCTGGTGCAGGCGCCGCAATACGACGTCAACTCGCTGCAGTCGCTCGCGAACATCGCGATGCCGACCGCCGCGCAGTCGCCGCAAACGCCCGCGGGCGGCCCCGCGGCCGGCGCGCCGGTGCAGAACCTGCTCGGCACGCTGGGCACCTTCTCGCGCGCCGAGCAGCAGGCCGTCGTGTCGCATTACAACGTGCAGCCGGTGCTCGACATCTTCGCGTCGGTGCAGGATCGCGACCTCGGCGGCGTGACCGCCGACGTGACGAAGCTCGTCGACGCGGCACGCGCGCAACTGCCGCCCGGCTCGTCGATCGTGCTGCGCGGCCAGGTGCAGGCGATGCACCAGTCGTTCACTGGGCTGCTGAGCGGCCTCGTGCTCGCGATCGCGCTGGTCTACCTGCTGATGGTCGTCAATTTCCAGTCGTGGCTCGACCCGCTCGTGATCGTCAGCGGCCTGCCCGCGTCGCTCGCGGGCATCGGGTGGATGCTGTTCGTCACGAACACGACGCTGTCGGTGCCCGCGCTGACCGGCACGATCCTGTGCATCGGCATCGCGACCGCGAACAGCATCCTCGTCGTCAACGCGGCGCGCGAGCTGCTCGCCGCCGGCACGCCACCGTGGCAGGCCGCGCTCGATGCGGGGTTCAGCCGCTTCCGCCCGGTCGTGATGACCGCGCTCGCGATGCTGATCGGCATGTTGCCGATGGCGCTCGGCCTCGGCGACGGCGGCGAACAGAACGCGCCGCTCGGCCGCGCGGTGATCGGCGGCCTTGCGTTCGGCACGGTGTCGACGCTGCTGCTCGTGCCCGTCGTGTTCGGCTTCGTCCATGCGTGGCTCGACCGGCGCCGCGACGCGGCCAACACCCGCCCCGCGCATGACATGCCGGTGGCGCCCTGATTGCGAACACATCCCGATCCCCTTCGACTCGCCCGACTTCGAAACCATCATGAACGACTCGACCGAATCCCTCGCCCCGTCACCGGCTGCCGAAGCGGAGAAGATGCCGCCCGACACGCCGCCGCCCCCGCGCGGCCGCAAGCTGGCCGTGCCCCTTGCCGCCATTGCCGTCGCCGCCGCGCTGCTGGCCGTCGGCATCGTGCCGCGCGTCGATGCGCGCGCCGCCCAGCGCGTGCAGGTGGCCGCACAGCAGGCGCTGCCCGTATCCGTGGTCCAGCCCGGCACGGCCCCGGCCGACCAGACGCTCACGCTGCCGGGCGCGGTGACGCCGTACGCGGAAGCATCGATCTACGCGCGCACCAGCGGCTACATCGCGCACTGGACCACGGACATCGGCGCGCATGTGAAAGCCGGGCAAACGCTCGCGCAGATCGCGGCGCCCGACCTCGACGCGCAGTTGCGCCAGGCGCACGCCGACACGTCGACCGCGCAGGCGAACTACGACTACGCGAAATCGACCGCGCAGCGCTGGCAGGACATGCTGAAGACGCAGTCGGTGTCGCAACAGGACACCGACACGAAGGTTGCCGACATGAATGCGAAGCGCGCGATGCTCGCATCCGCGCAGGCGAATGCCGCGCATCTGAACCAGCTCGTGTCGTACGAATCGGTCACCGCGCCGTTCGACGGCGTGATCACCGTGCGCAACGTGGACGTCGGCACACTCGTGACGGCAGGCGGCACGCCGGGCAGCCCGGGGCTGTCGGGCGAACTGTTCCACCTCGAGCAGACCGACACGCTGCGCGTGTTCGTCGACGTGCCGCAGGACAGCGCGGCCGGCATCTCGGCCGGCACGTCCGCGTACCTGACCACGCAGCAGTATCCGGGGCGGCACTTCGCCGCACACGTCGCACGCAGCGCGGGCGCGATCGATCCGGTCACGCGTACGCTGCGCGTCGAGATCGACGTCGACAATCGCGACGGCGCGCTGCTGCCCGGTGCGTATGCGCAAGCGCACCTGCGGGTGGCGAGTGCGACGCCCGCGCTCGAGCTGCCGGTCAGCGCGCTGCTGTTCCGGCCGAACGGCGTGACGGTCGCGACCGTCGATGCGAACGGACGCACCGCGTTGAAGACCGTGCAGATCGGGCGCGATTTCGGCACCCATGTCGAAATCGTCGCGGGGCTGGCCGCGACCGATCGCGTGATCGACAACCCGGGCGACTCGATCGCCAGCGGCGAGGCCGTAAGGATCGTGTCGGTCGAACATGGCCCGACGCCGGGTGCCGCAGCGGGCGCGCCAGCAGGCCCGGCATCCGGTGTGCCGGCGGTGCCGCGCGCGACAGCGTCGACACCGGTTGCCACGCCTGTTTCAACGTCAACGAACACCCACGGTTGACCGCCGATGACAACCCGCGAGATATCCGCCATGAGCCTCTTTCGTCCACTTCCGTTCGCTCGCCGCGTCGTCGCACTCGGCGTAGCCGCCGCACTGGCCGCATGTTCGACGCTGCCCGCCTACTCGCCGCCCGCCGTCACGGTGCCCGCGCACTATGCGGGCATACCGGCTACGGGCGTACCGGCTGCGGGCGTACCGGCTACGGGCGTACCGGCTACGGGCATACCGGCTGCGGGCGCGCCCGCCGCGCAGCCCGGCTGGAACGTCGCGGCGCCGGCCGATGCCGCATCGCGCGGCGCCTGGTGGACAGTATTCGACGACGCCGGCCTGAACGCGCTCGAAGCGCGTGTCGACGTGTCGAACCAGACCGTGAAGAAAGCGGTCGCCGATCTGCAGCAGGCGCGCGCGATGATCGACTACCAGCATGCAGGCTTCCTGCCGACCGTCACGGCCGGTGTCGCGCAAAGCCGTTCGCGCGTGTCGCAGAACAAGCTCGGCTCGTCGCTCGCCGGCAAGACGACACCCGACTATCAGGCCGGCGTGGCCGCAAGCTGGGAACCCGACGTGTTCGGCCGCGTGCGCGATGCGGTGACGGGCGCGCAGGCCAACGCCGACGCGAGCGCGGCCGACCTGCAGGCCGTGAAGCTGTCGGTCACGGCCGAGCTGGCGACCGACTATTTCGCGCTGCGCTCGCTCGATACGCAGAAGCAACTGCTCGACGACACGGTGCGTGCCTATGCCGATGCACTGAAACTCCTGCAACAGCAGCTCGCAGCCGGCGCGATCGATGCGTCTGCCGTCGCGCAGGCCGAGACGCAACTCGAATCGACGCGCACGCAGGACACCGATATCGACGCGTCGCGCGCGCAGCTTCAGCACGCGATCGCGACGCTCGTCGGCGAAAGCGCGTCGACGTTCGCGCTGCCGCCACGCGTGCAAGCGTTCGACGTGCCGGCCATCCCGGCCGGCGTGCCGTCGCAGCTGCTCGAACGGCGGCCCGACATCGCGGCGGCCGAGCGCCGCGTCGCGGCCGCGAATGCGCAGATCGGCGAGGCGCGTGCCGCGTTCTTCCCCGATCTCGTGCTGTCGGCGAGCGCGGGGCTCGAAAGCGCGTTCTTCGCGCCGTGGCTCGCCGCGCCGAGCCTGTTCTGGTCGCTCGGCCCGCAACTGGTCGGCACGCTGTTCGACGGCGGACGCCGCAGCGCGACGCTGCGCGGTGCGCATGCGCAATACGACGGCGCGGTCGCCGACTACCGGCAGACGGTGCTCGTCGCGTTCCAGCAGGTGGAGGATCGACTGTCCACGCTCGATGCGCTCGCGTCGGAAGCCGGCAGCCAGCAACGCGCAACCGACGCAGCCGACCTGTCGCTGCGGCTGACGACGAACCGCTTCAACGCGGGTGCCGTCAGCTACCTCGACGTCGTGACCGCGCAGACGATCGCGCTGACGAATCGACGCCAGGCCGACCAGATCGCCGCGCGACGGATGGAAGCCGCAGTCGGATTGCTGACGGCGCTGGGCGGCGGCTGGAACGCACCGGCGGATGCGAACGCCGCCGCCGCCCGGCACACCGCCGCTACGCCGTCGGCGTCTTGATGAACGTGAGGATGAACCGCGTACCGGCCGCGTCGCTCTCGACGCGCGCAGTGCCGCCGTGCAGTTCCATCACCGAGCGCACGATCGCGAGGCCAAGACCGGCCGTGCCGCCCGGCACGCCGCCGCTGCGGGCCGGATCGCCGCGCACGAACCGGTCGAAGATGCGCGGCAGCAGCGCGGGATCGATCGGCTCGCCCGGGTTCGCGACGACGACGCGCACCGCGTCCGCCGTTTCGTCGACGCTCAGCGCGATGACGCCGCCCGCCGGCGTGTAGCGCAGCGCATTCGCGAGCAGGTTGCTGACCGCGCGGCGAAACAGCTCGAGATCGGCGGTCAACTGCCCGCTCCCTTCGACGCGCAGCGTCGAACCCGCTTCGTCGGCGAGCCCTTCGAAATAGCCGGCGATGCGCTCCAGCTCTTCATGCGCGTCGAACCCGCGCTGCCGCGTGACGAAGCCGGGATGCTCGGCGCGCGCGAGAAACAGCACGTTCTCGATCATCCGCGCGAGACGGTCGTACTCCTCGAGATTCGATTCGAGCAGTGCCTGGTATTCGTCGGGCGAGCGCGGCCGCGCGAGCGCCACCTCGGTTGCACCGCGCATGTTGTTCAGCGGCGTGCGCAGGTCGTGCGCGAGATCCGCGCTGAATTGCGACAGGTGCCCGAACGCCTGTTGCAGGCGGCCGAGCATCGCGTTCTGCGCGTCGACGAGCGCCGTCAGCTCGCGCGGCGCCCGCGACGCATCGAGCCGCGTATCGAGCTTGTCGACGGTGATCCGGCCGGTGTTCGCGACGATCTCGCGCAGCGGCGCGAGCGACTTGCGGATCAGCCCGTAGCTGAGCAGCATCGCGAACAGCGCGCCCAGGCCGCCGGCGATCTCCAGCTTGTCGCGGTAGCCGTCGAGCAGTTCGGCGCGATCGCTCATGTCGCGCGCGATCGCGATCCGGATCTTCGTATGGTCGCGCAACTCGGCTTCGGTGACGACGCCACGCACGGGCGGGCCGCCATCGGCATGCCACATCACGATCCGGTCGGCCGTAATCCGTTCGTTCGCAGGCACCGGCGTCGCATGCGGCGGCAACAGTTCGGCATCGGGTAATGCGGGCGACGATGCGCCCGATGCGGCATTCGGCAGATCGTCGAGCGCGGTCCGCCCGACGTCGTGGCGCGCGAGCAGGTGACCCTGCCCGTCGACGACGGCCATCGACAGCGCCTCGTTGCCGAGCACCTGGCTCGTCAAGCGGTCCGCATGCGTGCGCACCGCGTCGAGCGAATCGAGCTCGCCCGCCAGCCGGCGCGTGTGCCGCGCGGCGAGCACGATGTCGAGGTCGTCCTGCGTGCTGACCTGCCGCTCGAGGCCGGTGTACACATACGCACCGACCAGGGCGAACACGGCGAGCGTGGTCGCGCCGAATGCGAGCGCGAGCGTCGCGCCGAGCGAGCGGCCGACCGTCATGCGGCGTCCTTCGGTTCGAGCACGTACCCGACGCCGCGTACCGTATGGATCAGCTTGACCGCGAACTCGTCGTCGATCTTCGCGCGCAACCGCCGGATCGCGACCTCGACCACGTTGGTATCGCTGTCGAAATTCATGTCCCACACGTACGACGCGATCTGCGTGCGGCTCAGCACCTCGCCCTGCCTACGCGCGAGCAATTGCAGCAGCGAGAATTCGCGCGGTGTCAGGTCGATCCGCACGGTACCGCGCTTCACGCGGCGGCGCACGACGTCGATCTCCAGATCGCCGACCGCAATGCGCTCCGTCTCGCGCGGCGGCCCGCGGCGCGCGAGCGTGCGGATACGCGCAAGCAGCTCGACGAACGCGAACGGCTTGACGAGGTAGTCGTCGGCGCCGAGTTCGAGCCCGTGCACGCGATCCTGCACGTCGTCGCGCGCGGTCAGGAACAGCACCGGCGTCGCATGCGTGTCGCGCAGCCGCTTGAGCACGCTCCAGCCGTCGAGAACGGGCAGCATCACGTCGAGCACGATCACGTCGTAGCTTTCTTCCTGCGCAAGCGTCAGCCCTTCGCCGCCGTCCTTCGCGAGATCGACGCTGAAGCCGGATTCCTCGAGCCCCTTCTTCAGGTATGCGCCGGTCTTCGGCTCGTCTTCGACTATCAGGATGCGCATGTTCGGCTCCGTCGCATTCGGTGGTGACATGCGCCGATGTTACCGGGAAACGGCGCGGGCGAGCCGCCCCGCGCACGCGCGACACGGCCCGATTACAAAATTGTAATCGACGGGTCAGTGTGGTGAGCGCCGCGGCATCCAGAATTCGATCCGTGGGCCCCGCCCCACTTGCCCGTTCGTTCAACCGTCAAGGAGTCGCCATGAAACTCGTCGCTGCTTTCGTCGTCGCCACGCTCAGTTTGCCGTTCGGCACGCAGGCGTTCGCCCAGTCCACGCAAGCGCCGCTCACGCGCGCCGACGTCCACCGGCAACTGATCGACGCCGAAGCCGACGGCCTGCTGCCGTTCAACCGGAACGACTATCCGCTGTCGCACGCGGAGATTGCGCGCAACCGCCAGCTTTACGCGCGCCAGCATCCCGATGCGGCGCCGGTCGCGACGGCGGCGGCCGGAAATTGACCTCGGGGTATGACTTGCCGACCTCCGGGTAACAGCCGGAGGTCGTGCGTGCCTCGCCCATTCAATCGAACCGGCGCCGTCATCCGCCCGTTCGCTGTAGCCCCTCGTTTTCACCGGCGTCCGGCATATCGCGCCGCCGAACGCCAGCCTCGACGCTCCCCCCGTGTCGTTTACCACCGGGTTCCGGGCGCATGACCGATAGTCGGCCGCGCCCGTTTCTCTAAACTGGTTCACACAACACACCTGCCCGGTGTCGCCCGCAGCGCGCGTCATTTCACCGACATCGAGGCGCCCCCGACACATCCGCCTTCGCTGCCCCTCGGCCCGCACGAGCCTTCTGCATTCCCGCCCGGCCGGCTGCCAAGGCAATTCCAGGAGAGTTCATTGAGCCCGTCGCAAGCGCACCTCGCGAAAGCCCGGTCTTCGCGCAAGTCCGTCAAGCTGGATGACATCACGATCGTCGACCCCGCCGTCCTCAAGCGCGCGGTGGGCGCAATGGCGTTCGGCAACGCGATGGAATGGTTCGACTTCGGCGTCTACAGCTACATCGCCGTCACGCTCGGCAAGGTGTTCTTCCCGTCGAGCAGCCCGTCCGCGCAGTTGCTCGCGACCTTCGGCACGTTCGCGGCCGCGTTCCTCGTGCGCCCGCTCGGCGGCATGGTGTTCGGCCCGCTCGGCGACCGCATCGGCCGCCAGCGCGTGCTCGCCGCCACGATGATCATGATGGCCGTCGGCACGTTCGCGATCGGCCTGATCCCCAGCTATGCGTCGATCGGCATCATGGCGCCCGTGCTGCTGCTCGTCGCGCGTCTCGTACAGGGCTTCTCGACCGGCGGCGAATACGGCGGCGCAGCCACCTTCATCGCCGAATTCTCGACCGACAAGCGCCGCGGCTTCATGGGCAGCTTCCTCGAGTTCGGCACGCTGATCGGTTACGTGCTGGGCGCCGGCGTCGTCGCGCTGCTCACCGCGACGCTGTCGCAGGAAGCACTGCTGTCATGGGGCTGGCGCGTGCCGTTCTTCATCGCGGGCCCGCTCGGTCTCGTGGGCCTCTATGTCCGGCTGAAACTCGAGGAAACGCCCGCCTTCAAGAAGGAGGCCGAAGCACGCGAAGCGGACGAACGTGCGCGGCCGAAGCAACGCTTCGCGACGCTGCTCGTCGAACAGTGGAAGCCGCTGCTGCAATGCGTCGGCCTCGTACTGATCTTCAACGTGACCGACTACATGGCGCTGTCGTACCTGCCGAGCTACCTGTCGGCCACGCTGCACTTCCGCGAATCGCACGGGCTGTTCCTGGTGCTGCTCGTGATGGTGCTGATGATGCCGATGACGCTCTACGCCGGGCACCTGTCGGACAAGGTCGGCCGCAAGCCGGTGATGATGGCCGGCTGCGTGGGCCTGCTCGTGCTGGCGGTGCCGGCGCTGATGCTGATCCGCACCGGTGGCATGCTGCCCGTGTTCGGCGGGATGCTGATCTACGGCGTGCTGCTGTCGACGTTCACCGGCGTGATGCCGTCGGCGCTGCCGGCGCTCTTCCCCACGCGAATCCGCTATGGCGCGCTCGCGATCGGCTTCAACGTGTCCGTGTCGCTGTTCGGCGGCACGACGCCGCTCGTCACCGCGTGGCTGGTCGACCGCACCGGCGACCTGATGATGCCCGCGTACTACCTGATGGGCGCATCGTTCATCGGCATCGTGTCGGTGCTCGCGCTGCGCGAGACGGCACGCCGGCCGCTGCCCGGCTCCGCGCCGTGCGTGGCGAGCCGCGCGGAAGCGCTGAGCCTCGTGCGCGGCAGGGCCGACGAAGCACGCGGGCGGGACAGGAAGCTCACGCCGGTCAGCGAACGCGCGTGATGTCGGTGCTCGTCATGCGGCCCGCGTGATGCCGGCTCGCATGACGCGACGCCGCGCGACATGCGCTGGCGTCAGCCTGCCGACAGCCGTTGCGCGTCGAACCAGTCGAGCAGTGCACGCGTGACGAACGCGGGATTCTCCAGGTTCGAAATGTGGCCGGCGTCCGGCACCAGCGCATGCCCGCACCCGATCACGCTCGCCATCTTCACGGTTTCCGACGGCGGGCGTGCCATGTCGCCCGCGCCGCACATCAGCAGCGTGCGTTCGGCGTCGAGTGCGGCGAGTGCCGACAGCGTGTCGGGCCGGCCGAAGATCAGCCGGCCGAGCGGGACGACCGATTGCCGCAGCCGGTCGGCCGGCAGGTTCGCCAGCGCGTCGCGAAACGCGGACGGCACCGGGTCCGCCAGATTGACGTCCGGCCGGAAGAACAGCGGCACGATCGCATCGAGCAGCGGCGGCGCGATACGGCCCGCGGCGGCGATCGCGTCGAGCATCCCGAAGTAGCGCAGGCGCGTCGCTTCGGGCTCGGCCTCGAGCGATGCATCCATCAGCACGAGCGTGCGCACGCGCTGCGGTTCGCGCAACGCGAGCCGCGCGCCCCACATGCCGCCGACGCTGAGCCCGACGATCGCGCACTGCTCGATCTCCAGCGCGTCGAGCAGCGCACTCGCGTGCGCGGCGAGATCGTCGAGCGTCTGCGTGCCTTCGGGCAGTGCGCCCGATGCGCCATGCCCCCACAGCTCCGGCACGATCACGCGGTACTGGCGCGACAGCGCGTCGATCTGCGGCGCCCACATCGCCGCATCCCACAGATAGCTGTGTCCGAGCAGCACCGGAAACCCGGTACCGTGATCCTGATAATGCAGGGTACTGCCATGAATGTTCACTGCGGGCATGTCGTCTCCGGTGTCGGCACGGTCGGCAGCCGCCCGGAACCGGGCGCCGCTGTCAGCGGCGTGCTGCATCGAACGCGAAGCGGCGCATCATCGCACAGGTTGCAGGCGCGACGCATGACGAATCGCACTTGCGCCCGGCGCTGTGGCGCGAGTTGGCGGATTGGCGCGACGACCGGTCGGCTGGCGGCAACGGCGAGCCGGATGCGCGGCAGGAATGAGCGCCCATGCGCTTTCCTTTCCGGCGAATTGAAATGGCGCCGCAGAAACGACCGCGGCGCCGGACAACCTCGGTCGTCCGGCGCCGCGCGGGGCAAGCATGCGATCGGAGAATCAGAACACCGCGTGCCCGCTGATCAGGCTCGGCAGCCACGTCGAGAAGAACGGCAGGTACGTGACGATGTTGATCGCACTGAAGATCGCGAGGTAGTACGGCCACGCCATCTTCGTGGTCTCGCCGATCGACACGTTGCCGATCGCGCAGCCGACGAACTGCACCGAGCCGATCGGCGGGTGCACGAGGCCGAGCGAGCAGTTCAGCAGCAGCATGATCCCGAACTGCACCGGCCCGACACCGCACGCCATCGCGATCGGCAGGAACAGCGGCGTCGTGATCAGGATGTGCGCGGCCATGTCGACGAACGTGCCGAGGAACACCTGGATGATGTTGATGTACAGCAGCATCAGCCACGGCGCGGCGGTCGACTGCTTCAGCAGCCCTTCGATCGCATCCGGAATCTCCAGGTACGACATCTGGAAGCGCAGCATGTTGGACACCGCGATCAGCAGCAGCACGACGCCCGTCGTGCGCGCCGCATGCGACAGCGCGCGGCGCAGCTTCTCGGCCGTCAGCGTGCGATACACGACCGCGGTCAGCACGAGCGAGTACACGACGGCGATCGCGGCGGCTTCGGTCGCGGTCGCAATCCCCTTCGCGACACACACGAGGATGATCGCGATCACCATCAGGCCGGGCACCGCGCCGACGAAGCTGCGCAGCACCGCATACCAGCCGGGGAACGCGGGCAGCGCGGACGAACCGTCTTCACGGCGCGGATAGCCGTGACGCACGGCCTGCCAGTACGCGGCGGCGAGCACGAAGCCCATCACCCACAACACCGGCAGCAGCCCCGAGAACAGCAGGTCGCCGATCGACACGCCGCTCACCGGCTGGCCGTGCAGCATGCCGGTGATGCCCTGCGCGGCGAACGCATAGATGATCATGTTGGTCGACGTCGGCATCAGTGCGCCGGCGAGCGACGCATGCGTCGTCACGTTGACCGCGTACGCGGCGCTGTAGCCTTCGCGCTTCATCAGCGGGATCACCACGCCGCCCATCGCCGACGTATCGGCGGTCGGCGAGCCCGACACGCCGCCGAACAGCGTGCAGGCCACGACGTTCGCCATCCCGAGGCCGCCGCGGAAATGGCCGACGGTCGCCTGCGCGAAGCGCAGGATGCGGTCCGCGATGCCGCCATGCAGCATCAGCTCGCCGGAGAAGATGAAGAACGGCACCGCGAGGAACGAGAACGCATTCATCCCGGAGATCATGGCCTGCATCGCGGTCGCGATCGGCAAGCCTTCGACCATATAGGTCAGCACGCAGGCGATGCCGAGCGCGAACGACACGGGCACGCCCAGCACGAGAAATATCAGGAAACTGACGGACAGGATCGCGAGTTCCATGGCGTTATTGTCCCGGCGAAGAACGACGAAGCGCGAGCAGGTGCTCGAGCGAGAAGAGGATGATGGCGATCGCCGCAGGCATCGTGATCAGGTAGCGCACGCCTTCGGGCAGCCCGATGATCGGAATGCGGTCGCCCATCGTCTCGGCGGCCATGCTGCCGCAACCGACCATGATCATGATCGCGAACGCGATCAGGCTCAGGTGCTGGATCGCGATCACCACCGTGCGCGACTTCGGCGGCAGCCGGCGCACGAGCGAATCGAGGCCGATATGGCCGCCGTCGCGCACCTTCATCGCCGCGCCGAACATCGCGATCACGATCACGAGCAGCAGCGCGATCGGCTCGACGAAGTCCGGCGCGTTCTCGAACACGTAGCGCATCACCACCGCGTAGAACACCAGCACCGTGAGCACCGCGAGGCACGCCGACGCGATCACGGCCAGCACGCGGAACAGCACGTCGTTCACGCAGCGCAAGAGCGGCGCGGCGTGCGGCCGCGCCGGCGCCGCACCGTCCGGGGCGGCGGCCGGCGAGCCCGCGGCTGCCGCGCTGTTCAGGGAAGTGCGACGCGTCACTTGGTGGCCTCGATCTCGTCGACGATCTGCTTCATCTGCGGCGTCTTTTCATACTTGGTCCACAGCGGCTGCATCGCCTTCACGAACGCCGCGCGGTCGATCTGCGCGGCCGGCAGGACCTTCGCGCCGCCCTTCGTCACCGTCTGCTGCGCGGACGCTTCGCGCGCGGTCCACAGTTTCTGGTAGTACGGCACCGAATCGGCCGCCGCCTTCCTGATCGCCGCCTGCTCCTGCGGCGACAGCTTGTCCCAGACCTTCTTCGAGAACACCAGCACTTCCGGCGTCATCGCGTGCTGCGTCTCCGAGTAGTCGGGCGCCACTTCGTAGTGCTTGGTTTCCTCGTACGACGGCATGTTGTTTTCGGCCGCGTCGACGAGGCCCGTCTTGAGGCCCGTGTACACCTCGGCGAACGGCATCGGCGTCGGCGTGCCGCCCATCGCCTTGATCTCGTCGACCATCAGGTCCGACGGTTGCACGCGCACCTTCAGCCCCTTCATATCCGCCGGCGAGCGCACCGGGCGCTTCGCGTAGATCGAACGCGCGCCGCTCTCGTAGAACGTCAGCGCGATCATCCCCTTCGCGGTGAATGCATCCAGGATCTTCTGGCCGGCCGGGCCGTACATCGCCTTGCGGAAATGGTCGACGTCACGGAACAGGAACGGGAAGGACGGGATCAGCGATTCCGGCACGATCTCGTTGAACGACGCGCCGTTCACGCGCGCCATGTCGATCGCGCCGATCCGCACCTGGTCGACCGTGTCCTTCTCCGAGCCGAGCGCGCTGTTGCCGAACACCTTGATCGAATCCTTGCCGCCCGTCTGCTTCGACAGTTCGTCGCCCATGAACTTCACGGCCATATTGGTCGGGAAGTTGTCGCCATGCACATCCGCCGAGCGGAACACCCGCGCGTGGGCGGACATCGCGAAGCCGGCCATCAGCGCGACGGCCAGGGCGGTACGGGAGCCGGTGAATCGGTGCTTCATGGTGAGTCTCCTTGATGGTCGATCGTTGTTGTGCGGCGATCCGTCGGGCGGCGCGTGCGCCGTCAATGCGCTTCCCTGAACCGCGGAGTCATACGTCGTATGACGTGCTGAGCGAATGTACGTCGGTTAATCGTTTAACTCACTTGGTGCATACCCGTAGAGCCGCTTTCATGGCGGGTTTCTGGCAAAGTTTGGGGAATCACGTTCTCTGTTTCGATGAATTTACGCGAAACGTTTTCCTGAAACGGGCTCGCGTTCAAGCCGGATGGCCAGCCGGCTGCTTCCGCCGACGACGAAAATCAAACTTTCGCTTTGTTTTCAATTGTTGTAGGATGTCCGATCTCAATGCCGGCACGTCGGCGCAATGTCATGAGCACACGTCGGCGCCGCAGCGCCGCGTGCAGCACGACCTGGAAGGAACGACAGGGAATCCGCGCAGCGGCAGGCGCCCATGCCTGCCCCGCCGTAGGGCGCGAGAGCATTTGCGACTGGCGCCACGGTTTTGCGACTCGGTGTGACTAAGTTACTGCGACTGCCCTACGTGTCGACAACACCCCGTGATATCGCCGTCCGGATTCATACCTGATAGGTCGCATGTTCGCGTAGGGCGCACGGCTGGCACCATGCTTTTCCGACTTTCGACCAAGTCGATGTAACCGACTTGGCTCGCAACTCCGACGGCGGCTCCCGGCCACAAGCGGTCGGTCGACTTCAACGTCCAGATCGTTGACTATTGCGTATGGGTCTTTGGCCACTCTCAGTCACGAAACCGTATGAGGTGCCTAGTCATACATGAACTACCCTCCACTTGAACT
>NZ_JAAGPP010000102.1:0-34519 GCF_017104975.1 Burkholderia sp. Ac-20344 | reverse complement strand
ATCCACAATTCGTCATCAACGATCGGCGCTTGCATTCCTCATGATCCCGTTGCTCAGATGCTTGAGGTTAACAGGTCGCCGGCGAAGTTAACAGCCCCTCGAGGGTCTTTTTGAACTGGCCTCTTAGTTTGGAGTCGATGATGGATATTGGATTGTTCGTTGTACCGTTTCGCGCGCCGCAGACCGATTTGCGTGCGGGTTTCGAATGGGACATGCAGTGCATTCGCTGGGCTGAAGAATTCGGCCTCTCGGAAGTGTGGGTGGCCGAGCACAGCACGATGCGCTGGGAGCCAGTGTGCAGCCCCGAGCTGTATCTGGCCGCGGCAGCGATGCAGACTTCGCGGATCAAGCTGGCCACGGGCGCGAACGTGCCGGCCAATCACAATCCGGTAGCGCTCGCGCATCGGCTGATGCAACTGGACATGATGACCGGTGGCCGGCTGATGGTCGGCATCGGCGCGGGCGCCTATCCGTCCGATCACAAGATCCACGGCAATAGCAACCCGAACGAGATGATGCGTGAGGCCGTGGACATCATGAAGGCGGTTTGGGAGAAGAAGGGACCGCTTGAATATCGCGGCAAGTTCTGGAGCTTCGAGATTCCCGCTTATGACGAGGTGCAGCAGGGACCGTTCATGGAGCCCCATCAGAAGCCGCACCCGCCGCTGGCGATGGCCGGCCTGAGCCCGGCGTCGAAGACGCTCACGCAGGCGGGCAAGCTCGGCTACATCCCGATGAGCTTCAATGTGGGCCGTGAATATCTGGCTGGCCACTGGTATCGCTACATGCAAGGCGCGGAGAGCGCGGACAAGGTGGCCGACCGCAACCAGTGGCGCATTGCCCACAACATTCTGGTCGCCGATACTGACGAAGAGGCAATGGATCTGGCGGTGAACGGCGCGATGGGGCAGGCGTATCGCGAGTGGATGCTGCCGGGCTACGAGCGTGGCGGCTTCCTGCCAGTGATGGTGCCGGAGCTGGATGTGCAGACGGCCAAAGACGTGCCGATCGAGTACCTCGCGCGCGAGAAGTGGCTGGTCGGCTCGCCCGATACCGTGGTGAAGAAACTGCAACGCGACCTGGAGGCTTCGGGTGGCTTCGGGACGGTCATCACGTTCACGTTCGACTACCTTGACCAGGCGGAGCGCTACCGCCGTCACTTCGAGCTGCTGGGGACCGAAGTGCTGCCTCGCATCAAGGACCTGAAGTTCAAGACCGAAACGCTGGCCGAATTGAAGCGGCCGGCCGACGTGAAGGACTGAACCTCGCGTCGTCGGGCTGCCTGGCATGAAAGGCAGCATGCGGGCAGCCCGAAGCAACGAGCATCCCGAATGGACACGCTCGAAGACAACGGCTCAGTTCTTCCGCGCTCGATCGGGTAACCACAGAAAGTAAGCCACGCGCATGCAGCGCCGCCCGACAGGCCAAAGCCTGAAATCAGCATCTGTCGGCAGTGTTTAAGTGGAGGCGCGCACTAGGTGATGGAGCTCAAGGAGATTTCGATGAAGATGAACGACGTGGTGTTGGGCCATGGAGCGCCCAGCGAAGCGCCGAGGAAGTTGTCGGGGAATATGGGGCCGGTGGGACTGGCGCTCACCGTTCTGGCCTTTTCCGCACCGCTGACCGTGCTGTCCGGATACATTCCTATTTCCGTGATGTTCGGCGGAATTGGAACGCCTCTCGCATTCGCGATTGCAACGGTCATGTTGCTGCTGTTTTCGGTCGGGTACGTCACGTTGAACAACGTCGTGAAAAGACCCGGCGACTTCTACGCTTTCATCAGCTACGGAATCGGCAAGTCGACCGGCCTCGGCTCCGGAATTCTAGCCGCACTGTCGTATTTCCTGTTGCTTGCGGGCGTGACATCGTTCTTCGGCGTGGCCTGCTCAGACCTGCAGCGCGAGATAACCGGCTCGGCGTTTCCTTGGTATATGTACACACTATTGGATTGGGCTGCGGTGGGCGTGCTCGGTTATCTGCACGTCGAGCTGTCGGCCAAGGTATTGACAACCGCGATGGTGGTCGAAGTCGCAATCTGCCTACTGTTTTCGTTCGGCGTGACGCTGAAGGGCGGCGTGCATCAAGTGGACGCGATGACGCCTTTCGTTCCTCACGAACTCACCCGCAACAACGCAGCGTTCGCGACGTTGTTCGCGGTGTCCTTCTTCCTCGGTTTCGAAGCGACTGCGCTCTTCCGTGACGAAGTACGTATGCCCGACCGGACCATTCCTGTCGCCACTTACGGTTCGGTGATCTTCATCGGCATTCTCTATACGTTCGGCAGCTACGCGATGGTGCTGGCCTACGGCACGAGTGCGCAGGAGGTCGCGACGAAGGCGCCTGCTACGATGTTCATCGACGCATTCTCTAGGTTCGTCAATGGCCGCGTTCATCTGGTGGTCTCGGTTCTGGTGCTTTCCTCCGCTTTCGCGTCCGCGTTGTCGACGCAGAACGTTCTTTCGCGCTACCTGCACAACCTCGGAACCGACGGTGCGCTTCCGCGTTACCTCAGCAAAGTGCATGGGAAGCATGCGTCGCCCTATCTGGCGTCGGTGACGGTTTCGCTGCTGGTGTTGTGTGTACTGGTGCCGTTCATCGTGATGGGCGCGAAACCGGATCTGCTCTATGGCCAGTTGACCGGACTCGCTGCCGCGGGCGTCATGCTTCTGATGACCATCGTGAACGTGTCGGCGCTTCTGTGGTTCTTCCGGGCCGGCCGCGAACTCGGCGTCAGCTTCCTCAAGGCCTGTTTGGCGCCCGCGATTTCGTCGGTGTTCTTTATCGGGCTGCTTTATCTGGTTGCCCGGCATTTCGAATTGTTGGCCGGTGGAGAGCCGGGCCAATACGTGTGGATGCTTTACTGCCTGCTGGCAGTGCAGGCGGGCGGAATGCTGCTGGCGCAGTACTTCCGGTTCGCGAAACCCGCGGTATTTCAACGCCTGGGCCGAAGCCATCATTGAAGGCTTGTAGCTCACCGTTCATCGTGCGGCGGCAGGCTCGCCACGGTGTGCCAACGTAGGACAGTCGTGGATAGTCGATTCAGTAACAATGTCGAGATTCGATCAAGAGGAAATCATGAAACGAGTGCAAGGGAAAGTGACGCTAATTACCGGAGCCGCACGCGGGATGGGCGAGGCTCATACGCGGCTCTTCGCCGCGGAAGGCGCGACAGTGCTGATGACCGACGTTCTCGACGAAGCCGGTGGAAAAGTGGCGGCCGAGCTGCGCGATGCGGGTCACGACGTGAACTATATGCGCATGGACGTCACGTCCGAAGCGAGCTGGGTCGCGGCGATGTCAGAAGTCGAGCGGCGCTGGGGACGTCTGGACATCGTGCTGAACAACGCCGGCATCGTTGGTTCAATGAAGGGCGCGCACGAAGAAGATGTCGACGCGTGGACCAAGATCACGGCAATCAACCAGCAGGGCGTGTTTCTGGGTATCAAGCACGCGGTGCCCGCGCTTCGCAAAGCGGGCGGCGGCTCGATTGTCAATACCTGCTCGATCAACGGCGCAGTCGGTGGCGCGGGATTCTTCTCGTATCAGGCGTCGAAAGGCGCGGTGCGCATGATGACGAAGGCCGCCGCACTGCAGTACGTGAAAGACGGCATCCGGATCAATTCCGTGTGCCCGGGTCTCGTCATGACGCCGATGGCAGCCGAAGAGGGTGAAGAGTCGAACCGCGCTTTCGCCGCCGCCACACCGATGGGCCGCGGCGCCCGTCCGGAAGAAATCAGCTATGGCGTGCTCTTCCTGGCAAGCGATGAAGCCAGTTACATCACGGGCACCGAGCTGTACATCGACGGCGGATACACGGCGCAGTAACGCGCCCCTCGCGGCGGTCCCGTCGGACCTCCCAGGAAGATGGAGGAGGCCGCTTCAGTCGGTCGCCTCGGCGTTCGACGCGGGCCGATGCGGGCCGGTCGACATCGATCGAGTGCGACCGCTGATGAGCGAGCGAAGTCATGACAATCGAATCGTTCACATTGTTCCAAGGTAATGCGCATGTCTTCGGTTTCTGAGTCGGGGTCACGTGAATCGATGCAGTACGACCTGGTGATCGTCGGCGGCGGCCCCGCCGGGCTGTCGGCGGCGATCCGGCTCAAGCAGCTGGCCGCCGAGAAGGGCACCGAAATCGGCGTGTGCGTGCTCGAGAAAGGTTCCGAGATCGGCGCGCACATCCTGTCGGGCGCGGTGATGGACCCGCGCGCGATCAACGAACTGTTCCCCGACTGGAAGGAACGCGGCGCGCCGCTCGACGTCGAGGTGACGGAAGACCGCTTCCTGTTCCTGTCCGAGAAGAGCGCGGTCACCACGCCGAACTGGGCGCTGCCCGCCAACTTCCAGAACCACGGCAACTACGTGATTTCGCTGGGCAACGTCACGCGCTGGCTTGGGGCGCAGGCCGAGGCGCTGGGCGTCGAGATCTTCCCCGGCTTCCCCGCCGCCGAGATCCTGTACAACGACGACGGCTCGGTGAAGGGCGTCGCGACCGGCAACATGGGCGTCGGCAAGGACGGCGAGCCGACCGAGAACTTCCAGCTCGGCATGGAGTTGCACGCGAAGTACACGCTGTTCGCCGAGGGCTGCCGCGGCCACCTCGGCCGCCAGCTGATCTCGAAGTTCAAGCTCGACGCGAACGCGGATCCGCAGGCGTACGGGATCGGCATCAAGGAGCTGTGGGAGATCGACCCGGCCAAGCACAAGCCGGGCCTCGTGATCCACACGGCCGGCTGGCCGCTGAAGTCGGATACGTACGGCGGCTCGTTCCTGTATCACATGGACAACAACCAGGTCGTGGTCGGCTTCGTGGTCGGTCTCGGCTACACGAACCCGTACCTGTCGCCGTTCGAGGAATTCCAGCGCTACAAGACGCATCCGTCGATCCGCGCGTTCCTGGAAGGCGGCAAGCGCGTGTCGTACGGCGCGCGCGCGATTACCGCGGGCGGGCTGCTGTCGCTGCCGAAGACGGTGTTCCCGGGCGGCGCGCTGATCGGCGACGACGCGGGCTTCCTGAACGCATCGCGGATCAAGGGCAGCCACGCGGCGATCAAGACCGGCATGCTGGCGGCCGACGCCGCGTTCGACGCGGTGCAGGCCGGCCGTCAGAGCGACGAGCTCAACGCGTACCCGGACGCCTTCAAGCAGTCGTGGCTGCACACGGAGCTGTACCGCGCGCGCAACTTCAAGCAGTGGATGGCGAAGGGCCTGTACCTCGGCACGCTGATGGTCGGGCTCGAGCAGAAGGTCATGGGCGGCAACGTGCCGTGGACGCTGCACCACAAGCATGCGGACCACGAGATGCTGAAGCCGGCATCGCAATGCGAGCCGATCGAGTATCCGAAGCCGGACGGCAAGCTGACGTTCGACCGGCTGTCGTCGGTGTTCATCTCGAACACGAACCATGAAGAGAACCAGCCGGCGCACCTGACGCTGAAGGATGCGAACGTGCCGGTGAACGTGAACCTGCACACGTACGCGGGGCCGGAGGGGCGTTTCTGCCCGGCGGCCGTGTACGAGTTCGTGAAGAACGACGACGGCAGCGACCGCCTGGTGATCAACGCGCAGAACTGCGTGCACTGCAAGACCTGCGACATCAAGGACCCGACGCAGAACATCGTGTGGGTCACGCCGGAAGGCGGCGGCGGGCCGAATTATCCGAACATGTAAACGCCTTCGATCGGGTTCGTCCGAACACGTTCGTAACACGGGCCAATCAAATCTTCGAATCTTTCAAGACGGGTCACTCCTGACGCGACGCGAGTGATCGACACACCTTGTTAGCTGCAGGCTAGGGAGCAATCGTGGATAGTACGCATCTTCAAAAACTAATCGATATCGTGGGTCGTGAGAATGTCTTGACCGAGCCAAGCGATACCGCCTCCTTCACGACTGATTGGCGCGGGCGTTTCAAAGGCCGCTGCGCCGCGGTGGTACGTCCCGGCAGCGCGAAAGAAGTCAGCGAGATCCTGCGGTATGCGTCGACTCATCGGATCCCCGTAGTGCCGCAAGGCGGCAACACGGGACTGGTCGGCGGCGGCATTCCCGACGAGACCGGAACGGCCATCGTGATTGCGCTGACGCGTATGAACCGGGTCCGGAAAGTCGATGTTTTGAATGATACGATGATCGTCGAGGCCGGCTGCGTTCTTGCGAACATTCAAGCCGCTGCCAGGGAGATCGACCGCATCTTCCCGTTGAGTCTCGGCAGCGAAGGGAGTTGCCAGATAGGCGGCAACATCGCGACGAACGCCGGGGGGCTCGAGGTGGTTCGTTATGGCCCGATGCGCGATCACGTTCTAGGACTCGAAGTCGTGCTGCCGAACGGCGACATCCTCGAAGACCTATTGGAGCTGCGCAAGAACAATACGGGTTACGACCTGAAGCAGTTGTTCATCGGCGCCGAAGGTACGCTCGGCATCATCACGGCGGCCTCGGTTCGGCTTTATCCGCGGCCTCATGTGACAGCCACCGCGTTTTGCGCGCTGGCATCCGCAGACGATGCGTTGTCGGTGCTTTCCATGGTCAAGCAGCGCTGCGGCAGCCGGCTGTCCACGTTCGAAATCCTCAGCAAACTGCAGGTCGATCTCGTCTGCACCCATGCCGATGTGCAATCGCCGTTGACCGGTAGTACACCGTGGTTTCTGCTGATCGAGCTGACCGATCCGGACAAGGACGCGCCGGTCGAGGAACTGCTGCTCAACGTACTCTCGGACGCAATGGAAAGCGGCATGGTGGCGGATGCCGCGATTGCGCAATCGGACAGTCAGAAGGAGTCGTTCTGGGCAATCCGGCACAGGGTTTCGGAGGCGAATGTGGCGACCGGGCGAGTGCTGTCGCACGACACGTCGGTGCCGGTATCGTCGTGTGCCGAGTTCGTCAGGCAGGTAGAGAGCGCACTGAAGGATCAGCCGAGCATGCAGTTGTCTTTCGTCGGGCATCTGGGCGACGGCAACATTCATGCGGTCGCGATTTTCGATCGCGACCGGCTCAGCGCCAAGGAATTCGAAGTGCGAGCCAGTGAGGTCAGCTCCATCGTGTACGACATCACGCGGAAGCTGAATGGCAGCATCAGTGCGGAACATGGCGTCGGCGTTTCGCTGCGCGACAAGCTGCCTGGCCACAAGAACCCGGTCGAGCTCGAACTGATGCGCAAGATCAAGAGGCTGATGGATCCCGAGAACATCATGAACCCGGCGAAGCTGGTGACGCTGAACTGAAATGGCCACGAGCGCCGTTCGAAGCTGGGGATCAACAGGAGTAAGGGGGAATTTTGAAAGTCGTGGTTTGTGTGAAACGCGTGCTCGACTACAACGTGAAGGTCCGAGTCAAGCAGGATCAGACGGGCGTGGACATCGCGAATCTTAAGATGTCGATGAACCCGTTCGACGAGATTGCCGTCGAGCAAGCTGTCCGGCTGAAAGAAGCGGGCGTTGCCGCCGAAGTGGTCGTTGTCTCGTGCGGTACGGCGCAATCGCAGGAGACGTTGCGCACCGCGTTGGCGATCGGCGCCGACCGTGCGATTCTGGTGGAGACGGACGAAGAGTTGCAGCCGTTGGCCGTCGCGAAGATCCTGAAGGCGGTTGCAGATCAGGAGAAGCCAGACCTGATCATTCTCGGCAAACAGGCTATCGACGACGACTGCAACCAGACCGGACAGATGTTAGCGGCTCTCGCCGATTGGCCGCAGGCCACGTTCGCTTCGAAGCTGACGATCGCCAACGGCAAGGCACATGTGGGCCGCGAAGTGGACGGTGGTGCCGAAACGCTGGCGCTGCGCTTGCCGGCCGTGGTGACGGCCGATCTGCGTCTGAACGAGCCTCGCTACGTCACGCTGCCGAGCATCATGAAGGCGAAGAAAAAGCCGCTGAGCACGATCACGCCCGGCGATCTTGGCGTGGACGCGACGCCACGCATCAAGGTCCTGAAGGTCACCGAACCGCCGAAGCGGGGCGGCGGCATCAGAGTACCGGACGTTGCCACGCTGATCGACAAATTGCGCACCGAAGCCAGGGTGCTATGAGTAAGGGTATCGGGATGACGGCACTGGTTATCGCAGAGCACGACGGCGGCTCCATCAAGGCGACAACATTGAACACCGTGGCCGCGGCGCAAAAGATCGGCGCAGACGTGCATCTGCTCGTTGCCGGTTCCGACGTGCAAGCCGTTGTGCAGGCCGCGGCCAACATCGCGGGCGTGGCGAAAGTGTTGGTGGCCGACGCGCAGCAACTTGCTGACGGGCTCGCCGAGAACGTCGAGCGAACGGTCGTTGCAATCGCGAAGCGTTACACGCACATCCTCGCTGCAGCGACCGCTTACGGAAAGAACATTGCTCCGCGCATCGCGGCGAGTCTCGACGTCGCCCAGATCAGCGAGATCACTGCGGTGCTTGCGCCGGACACGTTCGAGCGGCCGATCTACGCGGGCAACGCGATTGCGACTGTGCAGTCGATCGATTCGATCAAGGTCGTGACCGTCCGTCCGACCGGCTTCGATGCGGTCGCAGCGGACGGCGGCAATGCGGCGATCGAGCGGGTGGATGCAGCGCAGGATGCCGGCATATCGCAGTTCGTGAGCCGTGCGCTGACGCAATCCGACCGACCCGAGCTGACGAGCGCGACGACTATCGTGTCGGGCGGTCGCGGGCTGGGCAGTGCCGAAAACTACGCGGCGATGATGGCGCCTCTGGCGGACAAGCTCGGTGCGGCGCTCGGGGCGTCGCGCGCCGCTGTCGACCTCGGTTATGTGCCGAACGACTATCAGGTCGGCCAGACTGGGAAAATCGTCGCGCCGCAGTTGTATATCGCGGCGGGTATCTCCGGCGCGATCCAGCATCTGGCGGGGATGAAAGACTCGAAGGTCATCGTTGCGATCAACAAGGATCCTGAAGCGCCTATCTTTAGCGTGGCCGACTACGGCATCGTGGGTGATCTTTTTGGTGTTTTGCCGCAGCTGACTGCCGAGATCTAGCCGGTCGTTCGGGAGCGGACCGTGTATGCCGACGATCCGGTCGTCGAACCTTTCGGCGTCCGCAACGCGAGGCGCTAGCGGAGGAGATCGCCCGGCGATGGCATTTCGTGCTGGGCCCTACGGCCGCGGCCGGTCGCCGATGAGTCGCCCAAGTTCTGGACGAACTGCATTCGCGAGTACCAGGCGCGGTAATCGATGATGGCGTCTTTCTTAACCGGCTGACTAACCGGACATGCGGCGGGTGTCTCGTTCGCCGCACGGCTAACGGTTGGTCGTTGTCGGACTGAAAGCCGTCAACCATTGTGAGAGGCGGCAGCGGCTACGCTGAAATGCGGGCAGGATCTGGCGTTCGCGTTCGAATCGATGACGGACGAGTATCTTCGCAGCCGCGCCGACGACATTCGCGGCCTGACGCGCGAGATCGTGGCCGTGCTTCTTGGCAAGCAGCAGAAGTCGCTGCGGGAACTGGACGTACCGAGCATTATCCTTGCCGAAGAACTGTCCGCGCCGGATCTCGCGCGCGCGAACCTCGCCAATATCCTCGGAATCGTCTGCACATCCGGCAGCGCGACGTCTCATGTTGCGATCATCGCACGCTCGCATGGCATTCCGGCAGTTCTGGGTCTGCCGATCGACAAGGACAGGCTGCGATCGGTCGCACGTGTATCGATTGACGGTACGACCGGGGAGGTCTGGCTCGACCATTCCGACGCGCATGAAAAGGAACTGTCGCGCCGTATCGACGCGCAGCGCGAACAGCAATCGGCGCTCCTTGCTTACCGGGACGTCGAGCCCTCCACGCGCGACGGACGCAAGATACTGATCGCCGCGAACATGGGTTCTCTGTCGGAACTTGACTTGGCCCTGCAAGCCGGCGCGATGGGCGTGGGACTATTCCGTACCGAGCTTTTGTTCATGGACCATCAGCGCGTGCCTACGGAGGACGAGCAATACGAAGTTTATGCCACCCTCGCACAGCGCTTTCACCCGTGGCCTGTCATCATTCGGACGCTCGATGCTGGCGGCGACAAGCCGCTGCCGGGCATTCGCTTCCCGAAGGAGGAGAATCCATTTCTGGGGTGGCGAGGCATCCGGATGTGTCTCGACTGCCCCGAAGTGTTCGAGCCGCAACTGCGGGCGCTACTGCGTGCGGCGGCTCACGGAAACATCTGCGTGATGCTGCCAATGGTCGACGATGTCGACGAGGTTCGCCGCACGAAGGCGATCATCGAGCGCATCGCTGCGGAACTGACCGAAGCGGGGGTGCCGTTTGCGGTTCCGAAGCTCGGCATCATGATCGAGACGCCGGCTGCGGTTCTCACTGCCGATCTGCTGGCGCAGGAAGTCGCGTTCTTCTCGATCGGCACCAACGACCTTACGCAATACATCATGGCCGTCGATCGCATGAATCCCAGCCTTGCCTCGCTCTACAGGACCGAGCACCCGGCTGTCATTCAGGCGATCAAGATGGTATGCGACGCGGCGAAGCGGGCGCACATCAGTGTCGGCGTGTGCGGGGAAGCTGCGTCTCGGCCAAGCATGATTCCGGTGTTCGTGAACCTCGGGGTCGACGAACTCAGTATGAGTCCCAACTCGGTACTGCGCGCAAAGAAACTCGTGACGGAAATCTGACTTCCGATCGGGAAACGACAGAGGCGTGGCATCGACGATCCACAAGATTCGTATTTGCCACTGCTTCGCGAGCCCGGCTTGATACACGGACGGGCGGGCGACCTGTCTCGCCGCGCAGGTATCCCGCCTTGTCGGGCTATTTCACTATGCTTCGGGAGCTGCTTACCGGCCGACACAGCGCGATTCGAGGAGGCGATTTTGCCGGATGGAACTACCGTCCGGTCTTCTCGCACACGCGCAGCCTTCACACCCGAAAGCCGTTCGAGCTTTCTCCAAAATTGCCTGGTTTCCTTCCACGGCTCGTCCAGTCGGGCGTCTGTATCAAGAGCGCGTGACGAGCCGCGAGGCTGCTCGTCGCGCTGAATCGGTTTTCCAGCGTCCGGCGCGTGCGGTCTCTCACCCCAGCTGCGTTTCACCCAGGCATCCCGGCCGATGTCCGCGTGATCCCTGATCGTCATTTTGCCTTGTATTACCTCCCGGATATTTGCCATCGCTATACAGCCCTGTCTGACAGCGGGTGACGGCATGCGCAACAGATTCACGGCGATTGCGACGAACGGCGTGGCCAAGTATCGGACGCACGGCAGGCCTACTGTCGCGTTGATAAATTTTGGCGATCAGCGCAAATCGCGAATCGCAATTGGACCGCTTCAATTTGGAGGTGGACGATCGTTTCACTTGCCGTGAACAAAGAGCTTCTTGAAGCGAAATCGTGAGACAAATGTAGCGAAATAAACCGACAAATACCAGTCGTTGCTGCATTTCCCAGTGTTTTCGTATGGCGAAGATTCACATAATGACGGAGGTGGGACGGAGATGGAGATGAACATGCAAGAGATTCGCGTGAGCGAATCTGCACCCAAAAAGTTATCCGGAAACATGGGGCCGATCGGCTTGGCGCTGATGGTGCTCGCGTTCTCGGCACCTTTGACAACGGTGTCCGGTTACATCCCGTTCGCGCTGATGTTCGGAGGCGTCAGCAGTCCGATCCTGTTCGTCGTCGTTACGATCGTTCTGCTGTTCTTTTCCGTCGGCTACGTGACGCTCAACAACATCGTCAAGCGCCCGGGCGACTTCTACGCATTCGTCAGTTTCGGCATCGGGAAGTCGACAGGCCTCGGCTCGGGCATCCTCGCGGCGGTGTCGTATTTTCTGCTGCTCGCCGGGGTGACGTCGTTCTTCGGCGTGTCCTGTTCCGATCTCCTTCATGAAACGACCGGCGCCGTGCTCCCGTGGTACATCCCGACGACCGCATGCTGGATGGCGTGCGGGATCCTCAGCTACCTGCATGTCGAGTTGTCGGCGAAGGTGCTGACGTGGATCATGCTGCTCGAGATCGCGGTATGTCTCATTTTCTCGTTCTTCGTGCTGGCGAAGGGCGGGGCGGCAGACATCTCGGCAACCGCGCCGTTTGCGCCGAGCCAGTTGTCGAAGAGCGCGAGCGTGCCGTTCTCGGTGCTGTTCATCGTCGGTTTCTTCATGGGATTCGAGGCGACCGCGCTGTTCCGGGATGAAGTCCGGATGCCCGATCGGACGATTCCGGTAGCCACGTATGGTGCGGTCATCTTCATCGGTGTCGTCTATACCATCTGTGCGTATGCGCTGATCATGGCCTATGGATCGTATGTCCAGGACATCGCTACCAAGACTCCTGCCGCAATGTTTCCCGACGCATTCTCGAAGTTCGTCAGCGGCCGTCTCCATGTCGTGATCTCGCTGCTGGTGCTGACGTCGGCGTTTGCATCGGCGCTGTCCACGCAGAACGTGCTGGCCCGCTACATGCACAACCTAGGCACCGACGGTGCGCTGCCGCGATTCCTCGGCAAGGTTCATCCGAAGCACGAGTCGCCCTATCTCGCGTCGATCACGGTGTCGGTGATGGTGCTCTGTGTGCTGGTCCCCTTCATCGCGATGGGCGCCAAGCCCGATCTGCTGTACGGGCAACTCTCCGGAGTTGGTACGTCGGGGATCGTCGTTCTGATGGCCATCGTCAGCATCTCGTCGCTGGTATGGTACGGCCGGAGCGGCAGACACCAGGGCGTCAGCTTCTTCAAGTCGGCGGTCGCGCCCGCCATTTCCTCGGTGTTTTTCATCGCGCTCGTCGTGCTGATCGCGCAGCACTTCGATGTTCTGGCAGGTGGCGATCCGGGGCAGTACGTGTGGATGTTCTACTGCCTGATTGGTGTGCTGCTCGTCGGCATCGCACTGGCACAATACTTCAAGTACCTGCGCCCGGAAATTTTCGAAAGACTCGGCCGCAGCCACAAGGACTGAATCGTTGAGCGACCGGGGCGGACACGTTCAGCCTCATCCCGGGTCGTTTCTCCTTTGATCCCGAGCACTTTCGGGATCTTTTTTTATTTTCTGGCTCGTTGCATCAGATGCGCCCGGCTGCCAGTCACGGCCGGTGCGGACACGTCACGACCGGATCATCCGTTCATCCAGAAGATGTCCGATTTGTCGGACACATCCCAAACCATGGTCGTCAAGACTGCAAGCGAAAGCAACAAACGGGCTGCAACACGCGCATCATTCTTTCTCGCCGGAATCAGCGTCGCGACGTGGGCGCCGCTGGTGCCGTATGCGAAGGCGCGGCTTGACGTCGACGAAGCGAAATTCGGCTTCCTGCTGCTATTCCTGGGGATCGGCGCCGTCGGATGCATGCCGCTCTGTCAGCGCGCGGTCGAGCGATTCGGTTGCCGCAAGGTCATCGGCGCGGGCGCCGCGATGATCTGCGCATCGCTTCCGCTCCTGGCGACGCTGTCCGGCATGCCCACGATGGCGATCACGCTGTTGATCTTCGGCGCCGGCCTGGGATTCGTCGACGTCGCGATGAACATCCAGGCCACGCTCATCGAGCGGCAAAGCGGCGAGCAACTCATGTCCGGCTTCCACGGCCTATTCAGCGTCGGCGGAATCGCGGGCTCGCTGGTCGGCGGATCGCTGCTGTCGGCCGGCGCGAATCCGCTTGGGGTAGCGGGTGCGATGGTCGCCGTCATCGCCGTGCTCATGTTTCGCTACGCGCGATACCTGGAGTCGGCGGGGCCCGGCGAGCGCACGGCGTCGGCGTTGATCCTGCCGCAGGGGATCGTGGTCCTGATGGGCGCCATTGCGATCGGATGCTTTCTCGTCGAAGGCGCGATGCTCGACTGGAGCGCGCTGTTCCTGACATCGGTGAAGAATTATGCGCAGGACCGCGCGGGCTTCGGATACACCGCGTTCGCGATGACGATGGCGATCGGTCGACTCTTCGGCGACATGTTGATTACCCGATTCGGTTCGCGCGCAATGATTGTATCGGGCGGGAGCCTCGGCGCGGTCGGGATGTGCATCGCGATCGTTTCGCCATCGGGCACGGGCGCGATCGTCGGGTTTGCCGTATGCGGGGCCGGGTGCGCGAACATCGTACCCATCCTGTTCGCCGCTGCCGGGCGGCAAACGGCAATGGATCCTTCTGCCGCAATTTCGTCGATCACGACATTAGGCTACGGCGGCAATCTGGTCGGACCGGCAATTGTCGGCTTCTTTGCGCATGCGATCGGTCTGCATCTTGCATTTGCGTTGCTCGCCGGGTTGCTGCTGCTCGCCGCGTTCGGCGGCCGAAAGATCGAGTCGTGACGCATGCGCGCCGCGAATGCGTCGAGGCGCGCGATTGAACGCCCGGCATGCGTTGTCGATCGATTACGAATTTCGATCAGTGATCATTTTTGTTCTTCATTGGATTGAATCGGTCGAGGTTGATGTAATGCGCTGACGTCTTTCACCGTGAGCGAATGCCATGACCGATCTCTCATCCGGCGATTTCTCGGTCGCCGACATCGAAGCCGCCTCTGTGC
Organism: Burkholderia sp. Ac-20344; assembly: GCF_017104975.1. Lineage (NCBI taxonomy): Bacteria > Pseudomonadati > Pseudomonadota > Betaproteobacteria > Burkholderiales > Burkholderiaceae > Burkholderia > Burkholderia sp. Ac-20344. The sequence goes on along the minus strand of NZ_JAAGPP010000102.1, from coordinate 20,081 downwards.
GCATCCTGCCGTTCGTCGTGCGAACGCCTCTGCTCGAGAGCGAGGTGCTCAACCGTGCGACAGGGGCCCGTGTGCTCGTCAAGGCGGAAAGCCTTCAGAAGACGGGTTCCTTCAAGTTCCGGGGCGCATGCAATCGCGTGCTGCAAATTCCGGCTGCGCTGCGGCCACGAGGCGTCGTCGCCTTCTCGTCGGGAAATCACGCGCTTGCAATTTCGGCGGTTTGCGCGCGTTTCGGCATGCCGGCCACCATCATCATGCCGGCTGATGCACCCAAGGCAAAAATCGAAGGTGCGCGGGCCTACGGTGCAACCGTACGTCTCTACGACCGGCAAACGGACGACAGGGAAGCAATTGGCCGGGACATCGCGGAGCGCACAGGCGCCGTGACCGTTCCCCCCTACGACGATCGTCAGGTGATGGCCGGACAGGGCACCGTCGGTCTCGAGATCGTGCAGCAAACGCAGGCCCTGTCCGCGGTCCCTGATGTGGTTCTTGCGGCCGCCAGCGGTGGGGGGCTGGTCGCTGGGGTCGCGACGGCGATCAGCGCGTACTGCAGGCAAGCGCGCCTCTACGCTGTCGAGCCCAAGGGGTTCGACGATCACGCACGATCGCTTGCGAAGGGCGAGCAAGTTGCCAATGCCGCGGGAGCCAGATCCATCTGCGACGCTCTGCAGGTCGCATCTCCCGGCAAGCTGACGTTCCCGATCAACAAGAGACTGCTGGCCGGGAGTCTCATCGTCGACGATGACGAGGTGCGTCGGGCGATGCGCGTGGCGTTCGAGACACTAAAGCTCGTCGTGGAGCCCGGTGGCGCAGTGCCGCTCGCGGCGGTACTTGCCGAAAAGCTCGACGTAGCCGGAAAGACCGTCGTGCTGGTACTGAGCGGCGGTAACGTGGACCACGACATCTTCGTCAGTGCGTTGGCCTGACCATCCGGCATTCATCTACCCAGAGCGCATTCCTGCCAGGAGGCAATTGCCATGCTGCAGCAAGACAGCAAACAGTATCAACGCGTCGCGCGCACGATCGACGAATTCATGACGCTCGACTACACGGGTGTCGGGCTCATCGGCAACATTTACGAGGCGCTGCAGAAGCGGCAACCCGGATTCGCATGCATGGGCGCGGCCGAACGAATCGTCGAGGCGGTAAGGCGGCAAGGCGGCCCGGTGCTCATCGCCACGGGATTCCCGGAGGGCGGCGGTGCACCCGAAACCGATGGTCCGGTGGGCGCTGCGCTGATGGCGCGCGCATTCTTCCTGGGCCTGGGGGTGCCAACCGTCATCGTGATCGACGAGGACTGGGAGGAGATGATGGTGCAGACCTGCCGCGGCGCAGGGCTGGCGCCGATGCCTTTCCCGGACGATGGCGTGGTGAAACGGATCGAGTACTTGCGGCCCGTCTACATCCGAACAGTCCCCAAGGACAAGGACGGCAGTCATCGTGTTTCTGATGATCTGCTCGCGCGCACCCGGCCCAGCGTGATGATTTCGATCGAGCGTCCCGGTTGCAATGCGCTAGGGCTCTACCACGGGCTGGGCGGCCGTCCGCTCGACGGGCTCGTCGCGGACCTCGATTATCTGTTTTATCAAGGCAAGGAGTGCGGCATCCTGCATATCGGCGTGGGCGATGGGGGTAACGAACTCGGCATGGGTGTAATCGCGGCAGATCTGCCCACGTTTTCGCCGAAGGCCGCGTCGACCGGCGTTGCTGGGCGGGGAGGCGTTGCGGCGGTCAATGCAGCTGATCACCTCGTCGTCGCGAACGTGTCGAACTGGGGGGCAACGGGCATCATCGCGGCGCTTTCGGCGCTGCTGGAGAACCCTGTCGTGTTTCATGATCCCGAACTCGAGATTCGCTGCATCGAATGCTGCGTCAATTCGGGCGGTGTGGACGGCATGTTCATGGCCCCCGAGCCCGCCGTGGACGGCATCGGCTCGCTCGAATGGGAGGGCTTGCTTCGTACGCTTCGCGCGAGTGTTCGACGCACGCTGGGAGACTCGATCAACTGGCAAGGGGAGCGCGGAGACTGGAGGCAATTGAAATGACGGATAAGACCACGATTGACGCACGTCTCGCCGAACTGGGCCTCGAACTGCCGCCTGCGAGCGTGCCGCGCGGTAGTTATCTGCCAGCAGTGCGGTCGGGAAACTACCTGCAGATCGCCGGCCAGGGGCCGCGCCTGAACGGTGAGCTTCTCTACGCGGGAAGAGTGGGCGCCGACCTCAGTGTGGATGACGGGCAGCGCGCGGCCCAGCTCTGCGCCCTCAATGTCCTGAGCCACATCGGACGCATGCTGGACGGGGATTTTTCGCGCGTCGTTCGCATCGTTCGCGTCGCTGGCGTCGTGCGGTGCGACGCGGACTTTACCGAGCATGCGACCGTGCTGAATGGTGCTTCGGACCTGTTCTTCGCCGTCCTTGGCGAAGCGGGGCGGCACGCACGCATTGCGACCGGCGCCAACGCCTTGCCGTCCGGCATGGCGGTGGAAGTAGAAGCCACCGTAGAGGTCGTTTGAGGACAGCGTATGGGCGGCCTTGGCACGAGTCGACCAAGGCGGCACGAAATCTGAAGGGGTAGAGGTGATCATGCAATACGATTCAGCTGTTGATCCGGTCCGCGGTGATGTGCATTCCGAAGGTACGTACCGGTCGGTCGCCCTCCGGATCATGCCTTTCCTGATGCTGTGCTATGTCACTGCATATCTCGATCGCATCAACATTGGCTTCGCGAAGCTGCGGATGCTGTCGGATCTCGGGCTGACGGACGCGGCGTACGGGCTGGGGGCCGGTCTGTTCTTCATCGGCTACTTCCTGTTCGAGGTGCCGAGCAACGTGCTGATGGCGAAGATCGGCGCGAAAAGGACCATCTCGCGCATCATGATCCTCTGGGCGCTGATTTCCGCGGCCTTTGCGTTCGTATCGACGCCGGCTCAGTTCTACGTTCTTCGCTTTCTGCTTGGCGTGGCCGAGGCAGGCTTTTATCCCGGCATCATTCTGTACTTGACGTACTGGTTTCCATCCGCGCGCCGCGCGAAGATGGTGGCGCTGTTCGTCGGCGCGGTGCCTTTGTCCGGCATGATCGGGGCGCCGGTATCGGGTGCGATCATGTCGGCGCTCGAGGGCGCGCATGGATTGGCAGGCTGGCAATGGCTCTTTGTCATCGAGGCAGTACCGGCGTTTGTGCTCGGTCTGCTCGCGCTCGTGTTCCTCGACGATGGTCCCGAGTCCGCTCGCTGGTTGCCGGATCGGGACCGGCGTGTCATCGAGCGCGAGCTGGAGGCGGATCGTCTGTCGATAGACGGACACGGCGCCGGGTTGAACCTGAAGCAGACAGTGACGAACCGCAAGGTCTGGCACATTACGCTCATCTGCTTTTGCTCGGCGATCTGCTCATACGGTGTTTCATTCTGGTTGCCTACGCTGGTCGCGCAGCTGGCGCCAGGCGACGTCTTCCGTATCGGGCTCTACACGTCGTTGCCGTTCAGCGCGGCGTTTATCGGGATGTATCTGATCGGTCGCAGCTCCGATAAACTTCGCGAACGCCGCTGGCATCTCGTCGTGCCGTTTCTGTGCGTGATCGCAGGCCTCGTCGCGAGCGTATTCACGCGCGGCGTGCCGGTACTTTCGCTGGCGGCGTTGTGCGTCGCGGCCTTGGGTGCGTACAGTACGACGTCGATGTTGTTCTCGATTCCGGGGCTGTTCCTGACCGGGATAGGCATGGCCGCAGGGGTCGCCTTCATCAACTGTGTCGGCGGGTTGGGCGGGTTCGTCAGTCCCTATGTCGTGGGGGTCGTCAAGGACATGACCGGGAGTACCGATTACGGCGTCTTCTTCATTTCGTTGATGGCCGCCGCCGGCGTGGCGCTGACTTTGTGCCTGCCGAAGAAGCTCGTCAATCGCTGACGTCGATGGCCGCTGGCACCTGATGCGTCTGAACGATCGCGGGCGGGCAATTTTCCATATGTTCGCCGTGAACAGAGCAGATGATCAACCTGAAAAGCCTGGAAACCTTCTACTGGGTCGCTACGCTCAACAGCTTTCATAAAGCGGCGACCAAGATGCACACGACGCAATCGGCGGTGTCGCACCGGATTTCCGGCCTTGAGGACGACCTGGGCGTGCTGCTGTTCGAGCGAGCGGCGCGAACCATCCGGCTGACACCCCGTGGCCGGACGCTGCTGGATTACGCGGAACGGTTCCTGGCGCTTGAGTCCGAACTGGTTGCGGCTATCGCGAATCCTCAGGCGCTTTCCGGCGTGGTTCGCCTGGGAGTCGCGGAAACCATCGTTCATATGTGGCTCACGGAGTTCATCGAGCGAGTGCATCGGGAACATCCGGGTGTCGTCATCGACATCGTGGTGGACATCACGCCGGCGCTGCGCGACGCGCTCAAGTCCGGCGAGATCGACATGGCGTTTCTGTTGGCCGGGCCCGTGGTGGATCCCGATTTTGTCGAAGCGCCCTTGTGCAGATATCCGGTCGACTTCCTCGTGTCCCCTGACCTCGATGTCGGCGACAGCCCTTTGACGCCGGAGACCCTGGCGCGCTTCCCGATCATCACGCTGCCGAAGCGGACGCATCCGTACATCACGCTGAGGGACGCCATTGCGACGCGGGACAAGCCTTCTCCGCGCATCTTCGCGAACTGGTCCCTGTCGACGATCGTGAAGATGGCGGTCGACAGGATCGGCATTGCCGTGATGCCAGGCGCAGTCGCGCGGCACGAAATCGAGGTGGGCTCACTCGTCGTCAAGGAATCAACGCTCACGCTCGACGATTTCGTATTCAGTGCGGCATACGCCCGCGGGCTCGACGTTCGCATCTACGAAATCCTGACCGGATTGGCTCTCGTCGCGGCCGCGTCGGCACCCGGGTAGACACGTATTCCGACGTCCGGCAGCACGACGAGATTAATGGGGTTGTATCAGAAAAGGCCAGTCTCCCGCCGGAGCTTGGAGATTTTTATCATCCTTTGGGTGGACGAGGGATGCGCGTGTCATTTCTAGAATGAAATCAATTACCGGCACACGCGGTATTACCTTCCGGCTTGATGCGATTCGCACGTTGCGCTCTTCGATGGGTTTCAGTGAGGAGCAGCATGGCAGTCAATTCGACCGACAAATAGGCTGTTGACCACCGGCTTCCACAAGAGAGCTGAACAGGAGGCGAAAATGACCGATGCGAGCGAGAAGTGGGTGGCCTCGAGGAGCGCGTCGGTGCGCTACGACGCTTCAGAAAAGCAGAAGGCACAGGCTAAAACGGCGCGCATTCCGATCAAGATCGTCCCGATCGAGCCGCTTCGCAAACCACGGTGGATCCGCGCCAAAGTCGCGACGCCCAACACGCGCTTCAACGAGATCAAGACGATCCTGCGCGAGCACAACCTGCATACGGTGTGCGAGGAAGCGAGCTGCCCGAACATCGGCGAATGCTTCGGCAAGGGCACCGCGACGTTCATGATCATGGGCGACAAGTGCACGCGCCGCTGCCCGTTCTGCGACGTCGGCCATGGCCGCCCCGATCCGCTGGATCCGGACGAGCCGAAGAACCTAGCGCGCACGATCGGCGCGCTGAAGCTCAAGTACGTGGTGATCACGAGCGTCGACCGCGACGACCTGCGCGATGGCGGCGCCGGCCACTTCGTCGAGTGCATCCGCGAAGTGCGCGAGCAGTCACCGGAAACGCGCATCGAGATCCTGACGCCGGATTTCCGCGGCCGTCTCGACCGCGCGATCTCGATCCTGAACGCCGCACCGCCGGACGTGATGAACCACAACCTCGAAACGGTGCCGCGCCTGTACAAGGAAGCGCGCCCGGGTTCGGACTACGCGCACTCGCTGAAGCTCCTGAAGGACTTCAAGGCGCTGCATCCGGACGTCGCGACGAAGTCGGGCCTGATGGTCGGCCTCGGCGAAACCGAAGAGGAAATCCTGCAGGTGATGCGCGACCTGCGCGCGCACGACGTCGACATGCTGACGATCGGCCAGTACCTGCAGCCGTCCGAGCACCACCTGCCGGTGCGTGCGTACGTGCATCCGGATACGTTCAAGATGTACGAGGAAGAGGCGTACAAGATGGGCTTCACGCACGCGGCCGTCGGTGCGATGGTGCGGTCGAGCTATCACGCCGATCTGCAGGCGCACAGCGCGGGCATTGCGTGAACGGATCCGAAGCGCGTGATAAAGAGCGGTTATCGAAAAACATCGTCAACGGCAATTGGACCTGATCAATTTGGCGTCAGACGATGGCTTCACTAAACGATTGTGACCTGACGGTCGTATCGGTTCGCAGTCGATGAGTGACCGCCGTTGGTGAGTGCCCGGAAGCATGCACGATCGAGGCGCAATGCAGCACAAGTTCGACAATGCTGGTGATCTGTTGGAGGCGTAAGGAGATAGAGATGGAGATGAAACTGAATCTGGAAGACGTTCAAATAGAGACGTCTCCGCAGAAGAAGCTGTCGGGCAGCATGGGGGCCGTCGGCCTGGCGCTTACCGTGCTGGCGTTCTCGGCCCCGTTGACGACCGTATCGGGTTACATCCCGTTCGCGTTGATGTTCGGCGGAGTCGGCAGCCCCGTGATTTTCGTACTGACGACGCTCGTATTGCTGCTGTTTTCCGTCGGCTATGTGACGCTCAACAATATCGTGAAGCGCCCCGGCGACTTCTATGCGTTCATCAGCTATGGAATCGGAAAATCGACGGGCCTTGGTTCCGGCATCCTTGCGGCGGTATCGTACTTCTTGCTCCTCGCAGGCGTCACGTCGTTCTTCGGCGTATCGTGTTCCGATCTCGTGCATGACATGACCGGCGCGTCCATTCAATGGTACTGGCCGACGCTCGCCTGCTGGCTGGTGGTTTCCATGCTGGGATACCTTCATGTCGAGCTGTCCGCGAAGGTGCTCACGTGGGTGATGATTTTGGAGATCGTCGTCTGTCTGGCGTTTTCGTTCGGCGTGCTGGCAAAAGGCGGTGTGCCGGGTGTTGCCGCATCCGCTCCCTTCATGCCGAGCCAGCTGGCAAACAGCACCAACGTGCCGTTCTGCATGCTGTTCACCGTATCGTTCTTCATGGGATTCGAGGCGACTGCGTTGTTCCGCGATGAAGTGAAAATGCCGGACCGGACGATTCCGCGTGCGACGTATGGTGCGGTCATCTTTATCGGCGTGATCTACACGCTGTGTGCGTACGCAATGATCATGGCCTACGGACCGGAGGTTCAATCGATTGCGGCAAAGACGCCCGCTGCGATGTTCCCTGACGCCTTCGCGAAATTTGTGAGTCCGAGCCTGCACCTGATCGTTTCGATGCTCGTGATGACGTCGGCGTTTGCGGCGAGTTTGTCCACACAGAACGTGCTCTCGCGCTATATGCACAACCTTGGCACCGACGGCGCGCTTCCCCGATTCCTCGGGAAGGTGCACAAGAAGCACGAGTCTCCGTATCTTGCTTCGATGACGGTTTCGGTCATGGTGCTGTGTGTGCTGATGCCGTTCATCCTGATGGGCTCCAAACCGGATCTGCTTTACGGACAACTCTCCGGAGTCGGAACGTCGGGCATCATCATTCTGATGACCATCGTCAACATCTCGTCGTTGGTCTGGTACGTTCGTCGAGGCAGGCAACAGGGAGTAAGTTTCGCCAAGTCGTTTCTGGCGCCAGCGATTTCATCGGTGTTCTTCATCGCGCTGGTCTATCTCGTGGCAGCACACTTCGACGTGCTCGCGGGCGGTGACCCCGGGCAGTACGTGTGGATGTTCTATTGCCTGATCGGTGTGCAGGTTGCGGGCATGGCACTTGCCCAATACTTCAAGCACCGGCGGCCCGAAGTCTTCGAATGTCTGGGGCGCAGCCAGAACGGTTGACGATAACGACGAGCCAGGACTCACTGAGTCCTGGCTTTTTTGTGTTTGTGCAAAGCTAGCGCGTCTCGTCGTCTACCGTCCTTCGTAGTGCGCGGCGACTTTCTGCGCGAGCCCGGCCACGATCGAACTAAGCGGCATGTCGACGCGACGAACGAAGCTGGCGGTGAACGGCATCACCGGCATCTCGTGGCCAGTGTCGATCCGGCGCAGTCGACCGCTTGCCAGATGCTCCGCCACGACGTGGTGCGGAATCGCCGCGATGCCGATGCCGTCAAGCGTCATCCGGACGATCGACGACAGCGACGAATTGCCGAATATCCTCACGTGATGCAGATGTGACCGATCGAACATCTCTTTCAACTGCATGTACGGACGCGTCGATCTGGAGAACGTGATGATCGGATGCCGTGCGAGATCGTTCAACGTGAGGTTTGCCGAATCGCATTCGAAATCCGACGAGACGATCCAGCTGATCGGGTAGCTGCACAACGGCAGATTCTCTGCATTGCTCGCGTTTACGGGTCCCATCAACAGTGCGACGTCGATCGTGCCGTCGGCGAGTCCCGCAGTCAGATTCGGCGTGGCGTCGACATTGACCTCGAGCGTGATCTCCGGGTACTCGACGCTGAGTCGCTTGAGAAGCGTGGACAGCCACGTGTGCACGATCGTATCCGATGCGCCGAGCTGGACCGTTCCGCTGAGGGCCGTGCGGCCTGCGACGGCCTCCACCATTTCCGCGCTCAGCGAGATCATTTGTTCGGCGTATACGAGAAGCTTCCTACCCTTGACGGTCAAGAAGCAACCTCGCTTGTCCCGCTCGAACAGGCGCCCTTTCAATTGCTGTTCCAGCTGTGCGATGCGTGCGGAGACGGCCGGTTGTGTCGTATGCAGTCTTTCCGCGGCGCGGTGGAATCCCCCCAGCTGGGCAACGGCGTAAAAGGTCTCCAGGTTTCGAAGATCGATCATGTGACGAACTCCACCAGCGTGGGGAAAAGCGATTCGATCGCAAGTATTCGAATCCCGGGTAGCGATCAGGCGACGCGCCGAATGTCTCCGGCACGGGGATAGTCAAAATGATCATAGCGACGGAGGATTGAGCGCTCAACACAGAACGCGTGAAACCCGGAAAAGCCGGCGCGCGGCAAATTCTTTCTCCACCTTTAGGTGGACGAACCTCATCCGGCGCGTAACTAGAATTTCAACAACGCTGAAACGAATCGTGCACTCGCGGCGGTTGAAGCGAGCGGTTGGTTGTCGATTACGGCCGCACGAATCGGGTGTCGATTTGAACTCAGGGTCGGGACGAACTAGCGCTCACGCACTGATAAGAATCGGTGATCGCGCGAAATCGTCAAACACAATTGGACCGAGTGAAATTGACCGGTGACGATTGAAATGACATGTCGGCACTGCCGACGCGATATTCGTCGGGCGAACCGGATTTGCAAGAGGGTTCAGTGTGCCGCGTCGAAGCGCACTGCCACGCACACCATTTAAATAAAGGAGATTGGAATGTCCGCCTTGAAGTTTCCCAATGAGCGGCTCGTGGACGCTTATCGCGCCATGCGAACGATTCGCCGCTTCGAGGAGCGCGTGATGGACGAGATGGCGACCGGCGACATTCCGGGCAATACCCATCTTTGTGCAGGGCAGGAGGCCAGCGCCGTCGGCGTGTGTCTGCACCTGACAGACAAGGACTACATTTCGTCGACCCATCGCGGGCATGGTCACAGCATTGCCAAGGGGTGCGATATCGGCGCAATGATGGCCGAGCTGTTCGGGCGTGCGACGGGAACGTGCGGCGGTAAGGGTGGCTCGCAACACATCGCCGATCTGCGCAAGGGAATGCTGGGTGCGAACGGCATCGTGGCCGGTGGGGCGCCGATCACATGCGGCGCCGCACTCACCGCGAAGTTGCTCGGTACCGGTGGCGTGGCGGTTGCGTTCGCGGGCGACGGTGCGATGAATGAAGGCGTGATGTCGGAGAGCTTCAACCTCGCGAAGATCTGGATGTTGCCGATCGTCTTCGTGATCGAAGACAACGGCTTCGGCGAGGCGACCGCGAATGAGTTCGTCTCGGCCGGCAGCTTCACGCGTCGCGCGCAGAGCTACGACATTCCCGCGGCCGAAGTCGACGGAACCGATTTTTTCGCGGTCTACGAGGCCGCTGGCCAGGCGGTCGATCGTGCACGCAACGGTGGCGGCCCCAGTCTTCTGCAAATCCACGTGCCGCGCTACTACGGTCACTACAGCGGTGACCCTGACAACTATCGCACCCCGGAAGAAAAGAAGGCCATGCGCCAGGAACGCGATTGCCTCGCCAATTTCCGCAGGCAAGTGCAGGAAGGGTCGCAAGTGGCCGGCGGCGAGCTGGACGTGATCGACGGGGAGATCGAGGTCGAGATCGACGCCGCCGTGAGTGCTGCGCGTGCAGCACCGTTCCCGCCGCTTTCGGCACTGACCGCCGACGTTTACGTGAAGTATCTGTAAGGACCCACAGCAATGGCAAAGAAATCGTTCCGTCAAGCGCTGAATGACGCGCTGCATTCGGAGATGGCGCGTGATCCGCGCGTGATCATGATGGGTGAAGACTTGACTGGTGGCGCAGGCGCCAACGGCGTCAAGGATGCGTGGGGCGGTGCATTCGGTGTGACGCGCGGGCTGCTCGACGCATACGGACCGGAGCGTATTCGCGATACGCCGATCAGCGAGGCCGCGTTCGTTGGCGCGGCTGCCGGCGCGGCCCTCACGGGTTTGCGTCCGATCGCCGAACTGATGTTCGTCGACTTCGCCGGCGTGTGTCTCGACCAGATCATGAATCAGATCGCGAAGTTCCGGTACATGTTCGGCGGCCACGCCAAGACGCCGCTCGTGATCCGCGCGACGTACGGGGCCGGCACGCGCTCGGCCGCCCAGCACACGCAGGCGTTCTATCCGATCTTCACGCATATCCCCGGGCTCAAGGTCGTGATCCCGTCGAATCCGTACGACGCGAAGGGCCTGCTACTTCAGGCGATTCGCGACGACGATCCGGTGATCTTCCTCGAAAACAAGATGCTGTACGACACGACGGGCGAAGTGCCCGATGGGGCGTACACGATCCCGTTCGGCGAAGCGCGGGTGGTGCGCGACGGCAAAGATGTGCTGATCGTCGCGCTCGGTCGTATGGTCGGAGTGGCCGAGGCGGCCGCTCGCACCCTCGCGGCAGACGGGGTGTCGGCGTGCATCATCGATCCGCGCACGACGTCTCCGCTCGACGAGGACACGCTGATCGAATACACCGAGGACATCGGGCGGGTCGTGATCGTCGACGAGGCGAATCCGCGCTGCAGCGTGGCCACCGATATCTCGGCGCTGCTGGCCGACAAGTGCTTCGACTCGTTGAAGGCGCCGATCCGGCGCGTGACGGCACCGCACACGCCGGTGCCGTATGCGCCGAACCTTGAAGACGCGTACGTACCGTCGCCGGAAGCCGTCGTGAACGCAGTCAAGTCGATTCTGAAGAGGTAATCAATCATGTCGTTCATTGAAGCCGTCACGATCCCCAAGTGGGGGATGACGATGACCGAAGGCACCGTGCTCGAATGGCATGCGAAGGAAGGAGACAAGGTCGAACGCGGCCAGGAACTCCTCGAGGTCGAATCCACGAAGGTCAACAACGTGGTGGAAGCGACCGTGTCCGGAATTCTGCGGCGCATCGTCATCAACGAGGGTGAAATCGCGCCGGTCGGTGCGCTGATCGGCGTCATCGCCGATGAAGCGGCGACGGAAGAGGAAATCGACGCGCTCATCGCAAGTTACGCGCATCGCCTGAACGCGGGCGACGGTGACGCAGGTGGCGCCATTGCGCCGAAGTCGGTTCCGGTTTCCGGTGGCAGCGTGAACGTGCTGGAGACCGGCCTGGAAAGCAACGAAACCGTGTTGTTCATTCACGGTTTTGGCGGCGACCTGTCGACCTGGCTGTTCAACCAGGGCACGCTCGCCGAGCACTTCCGGACGATCGCGGTGGATCTTCCCGGCCACGGCGCGTCGACGCCGATCACCGACGGCGACGTGATCGGAAAGATCACGAAGGCCATCGAGGAAGCCGCGGATGCCGTGACGCCTGGGAAGCTGCACCTTGTCGGCCACTCGTTCGGCGGTGCGATTGCCGCCGCCTTCGCGGCCGACCAGCCGTCGCGCGTCGCGTCGGTGACGCTCATTGCGCCGATCGGCCTTGGCAAGGAGATCAATCGGTCGTTCGTGACTGAATTCGTCGCGGCGGAGCGCCGGCGTCCGCTTCAGGCTGCGCTGGAGAAGCTGTTTGCCGATCCGTCGAAGATCACGAGCGAGATGGTCGAGGGCACGCTGCAGTTCAAGCGTCTGGAAGGTGTCCAGGAGGCGCTGTCCGCCATCGCCGACACCATCGCCGACGAAAACGGCCAGGTCCAGACGATTGGCGCGACGCTGGCGGGGCTGACATGTCCCGTGATGCTGCTCTGGGGCGAGCGCGACGGCATCATCCCGGTCCCGCCGGCCGACGGTCTGCCGTCCACGGTGCAGCTGCGCGTGATTCCGGATGTCGGCCACATGCCGCAAATGGAGGCAGCGTCGGTCGTGAACGATGCGCTGCTGGAGAACATCCGTCGTGCCCGATAACCGCTCCTGCCGAGCGGCGGGGTGCCGATTCGGTGGCGTGGCGCGGTTATCGGCGCAGTGATCTTGAGGAAACTGTTATGTCAGCACGTTTGACGGGCAAGCGGGTACTTCTGACCGGCGGCGTCGCCAATATCGGTCTCGCGATTCTGGAATCGTTTGTTGCCGAAGGTGCAACCGTATCGGTCGCCGATATCGACGAGGTCAAGGGGCGCGCGCTCGAATCGCGGTTTGGAGACAAGGTGCGTTTTTTCCGAACCGACATCTCGAGCGAAGACGAGATCAAGGGCGTCATCGAAAAGTCGTCTGAATGGATGCACGGAATCGACACGTTGTGCCTGAATGCCGGCGTCCAGCTTTCGGGGCGGGTCGAGAACTTCAGCACCGAGAACTGGGACAAGGTCTTCAGGATCAACGTGCGGGCCAACTTCATTTTCGCGCGAGAGTCGCTCCGTCACCTGAGAGCCGCGAAGAAGTCATCGATTGTGATGATGTCGTCCCTCGCGGGCAAGCGCGGCGGCACCGGACTCGCATGTTATTCGGCGTCCAAGGCGGCCATCATCGGTCTGACAACCACACTCGCAATCGAGCTCGCGCCGGATGGTGTGCGCGTCAATGCCGTGTGTCCCGGCTGGATCGATACACCGTTCAATCAGCCGGTGATCGATTTCATGGGTGGCCGCGACAAGCAGGCGTCGGTGGTTCAGACGGCTATCCCCCTGGGGCGACAAGCGACGCCGGACGAAGTCGCGCCGCTGTTTGTCTTCCTTGCATCGGACGAGTCGTCTTATGTCACGGCGCAGGCAATCAATGTCGATGGCGGCGCGTACAACTGACCGTCGGACAAGACCAGGAAGAAATCAATGAGCAAGCAGATCACATATGAAGCCGCGCGGCGGGCGATCGAAGCGGGCGTCGCCAAAGCGACCGAACTGGCGCAGCGCTCGTCGCTGTCGATCGTGGATGCGGGTGGGCATCTTGTTGCGTTCACGCGCGTGAACGGCGCGGCGTTCGGCACGATCGAAATTGCGCACAACAAGGCGTATACCGCCGCCGCACTGCGGTTCCCGACCGATTACTGGATGAAACTCGTCCAACCCGGAGCCGAGCTGTACGGGCTCGAGCGCGCAGCGTCACGCCCGTTGGTCGTGTTCGGCGGTGGCCTGCCGGTGACGCGCGGCGACGACGTTATCGGTGGCGTCGGCGTGTCGGGGGGGCCGGAGGAGGCGGACGTGGCGATTGCGCGTGCGATGGTTGCTGCGCTCGGCGAGAACTGAACATCTTCCGGCAAGGGTGCTTTCAATGGAATCGACTGCAGGTACGCGGACGATGTCGGCCGACCAGGTCCGGCTGCTGATTCGCGACGGCAAGCTGCGTGCGCCGACGACGGGATACGCCGATGGCTTCATGCAGGCAAATCTGGCAATTCTGCCGAAGATGTACGCAGATGATTTTCGCGAGTTTTGCCGAATCAACCCCAAGAGCTGTCCGCTGGTGGGAATCGGGCAGCCGGGAAGCCCGGGGCTGGACGGACTTGGTGCGATCGATATTCGAACCGACGTGCCCCGTTACCGGGTGTACCGGGACGGGGTTCACACCGATACGGTCGACGATCTGGTCGATTTGTGGCGTGACGACCTCGTGACGTTCGCGCTCGGTTGCTCGTTTTCGTTTGAGAGCGCGATTCTGCAGGCGGGGATCGACATTCGCCACATCAGTGCGAACCGGAACGTACCGATGTACGTGACGAATATCCAGACGGCGGCCGCTGGGCCGTTTCATGGCCCGATGGTCGTGTCGATGCGCGCGTTCAAGCCTGCCGATGCGATCCAGGCGATCGTGCTGTCGGAGCGGTTTCCGCTCGCGCACGGCGCACCGGTTCATATCGGCGACCCGGCGACGATCGGGATTCGCGATGTCACACAGCCGGAGTTTGGCGATCCGCCGGTGATCGAGGCCGGTGACATCCTCGGGTTCTGGGCTTGTGGGGTCACGCCGCAGATGGCCCTTCAGGCGGCGAAGCCGGACTTCGCGATCACGCATGAACCGGGATACATGCTCGTCACGGATTTGCCGGCGAACACCGCGGCCGTGTGAGCCAGGAGTCGTTGCAATGTTCGATGCAGAAATCGCCGCGAAGCTGCTCAATCGCGGAATATCGCAGGCGTCGGACGAATGTGGCATGCAATACCTTGACGTGCTGCGCGAAGGGCTGCTCGATTTTTCTCACCGGATCGAGCGTCTGGCCGTACAGGACGCCGGTTCCGAGGTTCCTCGCGAGATCGAGTGGCTGATATTCCGCGATGGCTCCCGAGCGTTGCGCATTCGTACCGATGACGCACATACGTGCTGGAGCGAATGGGTTTCGATTGCGAAATCTGGTTTCGTCGAATCGATAACGAGTGTGAATAAATATATTGCGACGGAATGAAGCGACGAGACCGTCGCAGCCTGTCCGCAACGGAAATTGACTGATTGGCGAGGATGCTCGCCGGGAGACACTGATGTCCGAGCATGGCGTCCGACTGGAATGGACTGTCGATAAACACCACGAGCGAGAAGGGACCTATAGCAGGGACCACCGGGCGATCATCAGCCCGACGGTGACGATCCCTGTATCCGCGGCTCCCGATTATCTCGGGAACGAAAGCCTGGCCGACCCGGAGCAGTTGCTCGTCAACGCGCTCGCGAGCTGCCACATGCTGTACTTCCTCGCACTCTGCGAGGGAAGTGGATATGCGGTCGAATCGTACTCCGACAACGCAGTGGGGAAAGTCGAGAAAAGTGCCGACGGATTTCACTGGGTATCCGAGATCGTGCTCAGACCGCGCGTGACGTTCAGGTCCGAAAAGCAGCCGAGCCTGGCGCAACTCGAGCGACTGCATCACCGCGCACACAAGGGGTGCTTCATCGCCAATTCGATCAAGTCGAAAGTGGACATTGAACTCGGCTGAGTTCTGACAGGGAAGTGCCGGCAGCAAATCAACAACCGCAAACAGGAGAGTGAGATGAAGAAGGAAGGTCTGGTCGTGGTCGCAACCGTCGTGGCTCGAGCCGGTAACGAAGACGTACTGCGCGAAGCGTTGAAGGAACTGGTGCCGTACGCGAAGACGGAGCCGGGGTTCATTCAATACGATCTCCACGAATCGACCGAGACGCCGGGGCAGTTCGTCTTCTACGAAGTCTGGGAAGACGAAGCGGCCCTCGAGACCCATTCGAATACCGAGTTCGCGAAGGCGTTCGGCGCCCGGGCGGGACAATGGATTGAATCCGTCTCGCTCAGCAAATTCCGGAAAATCGCGTGAACCCCGCACGAACACCCGAGCAGCATCGCGTGTTCGCGCACTGAGGGAATCCTGTAGGCAGCGTCATGTTAAGCATTGATTTGAACTGCGATCTCGGTGAGAGCTTCGGCGCGTGGCGCATGGGCGACGATGCGGCGATGCTCGACATCGTGACGAGCGCAAATGTTGCCTGCGGCTTTCACGCCGGCGATCCGGTGGGCATCTATACCGTGCTCCGTGAAGCGGCACGGCGTGGTGTTGCCGTCGGTGCACACGTCGGCTATCGCGACCTGGTGGGCTTTGGGCGTCGCAACATGCAGCCGTCACGTGAAGAGTTGATGGGCGACGTGATCTACCAGATCGGCGCACTTCAAGGGCTCGCGAAGGCGGCCGGCACGTCGATTCGCTACGTGAAGCCGCACGGCGCGCTGTACAACACGATCGCGCGCGACACCTACCAGGCGGCGGCCGTCATCGACGCGATTCTCGCGATCGATCCCACGCTCGTGTTGATGACGCTGGCCGGCGCGCCGATTGCCGATCAGGCGCGCGAAGCAGGCATCACCGTAGTCAGCGAGGCATTTGCGGACCGGGCGTACAACGGGGATGGAAGTCTTGTGAGTCGCCGCAAGGAAGGTGCGGTCATTCACGATCCGACCGTTGTTGCGCGTCGCATGCTGCGGTTCGTACAAGAGGGTGTCTTGACGGCAATCGACGGAACGGACATTACGGTTGATGCACAGTCGATCTGCATTCACGGAGACAACCCGTCGGCCGTTGCGACCGCGCGTGTGCTGCAGACGCAACTCACCGCGCGCGGCGTTGCGCTTCGGCCATTTGCACGTGCGTGCGGGGGAGAGAACCGTGCCTGAGCAGATGCGCATCCTTTCGGCTGGCTCTACCGGCGTCATGGTCGAGCTTGGAAGTCTCGAGACGACGCTGGCGCTCCTCGACAGGCTTCTCGCAAGCGAAGTGGAAGGTGTCGACGAGGTCGTTCCGGGCGCCCGTACCGTACTGGTTCGCTTCGACCCGGCTGTCATCGATCGCGCGGCGCTGATCGAGCGGCTCGGGCAGCTGGACGTGTCCGTTCGTCGGGAGCGCGGCGGGAGCATGTTCGATATCCCGGTGTCCTACGACGGGGAGGATCTGGGCGAGGTCGCAGATCTGCTGGGATGGTCCGTGGCGGAGCTCGTCCAGCGACATCTCGATGCAGTCCACTCGGTCGCGTTCACCGGATTCGCACCGGGGTTTGCGTATATGACCACCGACGATCCGGGATTCGATGTCCCCCGACGTAGAACACCCCGTGTGCGTATACCGGCGGGTTCGGTGGCGATCGCGGGGAAATTCAGCGGGATCTATCCGTCCGACAGCCCTGGAGGATGGCAGCTTCTCGGCACGACGCAGGTGCCCATGTGGGACCCGACGCGCCCGCGTGCGGCATTGCTCGCGCCCGGTGATCGGGTCCGCTTCCGCGATGCGAGTAAAGGTGCGGTCGTTCCGGTATCGGCACGACTGGAGCCGACGCTGGTGCACCGGGTTTCGGGCAGCGGCATTGCAGTGACGCGTGCGGATCGCCCCGTGCTGTATCAAGATCTCGGTCGACCCCGTCAGGCTGACCAGGGTGTATCCGTGTGTGGTGCCGTCGACCGCGCCGCGCTACGAATCGCGAACGCTTGTGTTGGCAATCCCGAGAGTAGCGCTGTGCTCGAAGTGACGTTCGGCGGTCTTTCGCTGGTGCCTGATCGTCCGGTGACCCTGGCTGTGACAGGGGCGCCGTGTCCGATCTCGATTCACGACGCAAATGGCCGCGTGACGGTTGTCCCCCACTCGCGTCCGTTTGCCGTCGATGCAGGCGAGGAAGTCACGCTCGACATTCCCGGCCGCGGCATGCGGAGCTACGTCGCACTCCGTGGCGGGTTTGTCGTGGAGCGAACGTTGGGGTCCGCGTCGACCGATACGCTGTCGAGGATCGGCCCGGTGCCGATCGCCCGCGGCGATGTTCTGGTTCCGGCCAACGAGGCGGCCACATTCGTCGAGCCGGAACCGCTGGTCGGACAGATGCACCCGTGCGCTGGCGACGTAATCGATGTCGACGTCGTCCCGGGGCCTCGCACCGATTGGTTTACCGACGATAGCGTCGCACGGTTTTTCTCGCAGGAATGGCGCGTCACTCCCGAATCGAACCGCGTCGGCATGCGACTGTCGGGTGACCTGGCGCTAGAGCGGCGCGACGACGCCGAGCTGCAGTCGGAAGGCACGCTGTTCGGATCGATCCAGGTGCCGCACAGCGGCCAGCCGGTGCTGTTTCTAACGGATCACCCCGTCACCGGTGGGTATCCGGTGATTGCCGTGGTCGCAGCTCATCATTTCGACATGCTTGGGCAGATTCCGATCGGCGCCCGCATTCGTTTCAACCCGATATCCGCATTCGATCCGCAAGTGAAGGAACTCGTTCGATGAAGAAGCTGCTCATCGCAAATCGTGGCGAAATCGCCATTCGCGTCATTCGCGCCGCGCGCGATTACAACGTGACGTCGGTCGCAATTTACTCGGATGCGGACGCCGGTTCGCTGCATGCTGAATTGGCCGATGAAGCGTACGGGTTGGGAGCGGGGCGCCCTGCGGAGACCTATCTCGACATCTCGAAGATTCTGGCGATCGCACATCGCGCCGGAGCCGATGCGATTCACCCCGGCTACGGCTTTTTGTCCGAGCGAGCGGAATTTGCTCAGGCGGTCATCGATGCCGGGTTGATTTGGGTCGGCCCGTCGCCGGAGGTCATTACCGCACTCGGCGACAAGGTGCAGGCGCGGCGCATCGCATCGAAGGTCGGCGCGCCGCTGGTCAGGGGATCCGACGGGTCATTGAACAGTGCGTCGGACGCGGTGGCTTTTGCTCGGGAAGTTGGCTTGCCGCTAGCGATCAAGGCGGCGTTCGGGGGCGGCGGCCGCGGTATGAAGATCGTCCGACGCATCGAAGATGTCGCGGAAATGTTCGATTCGGCCGTCCGTGAAGCGACGGAGGCGTTCGGTCGGGGCGACTGCTACGCCGAGCAATTTCTCGACCGTCCACGCCATATCGAGGCGCAGATCATTGCCGATCATCACGGCAACACTGTCGTTCTCGGCACGCGCGACTGTTCGCTTCAACGCCGAAACCAGAAGCTCGTGGAGGAAGCTCCGGCACCTTTCATCAGCGACGAGCAGCGCTCGCGTATTCACGACGCAGCACGGAGGATATGTTCGGAGGCCGGCTATACGGGGGCGGGCACGGTCGAGTTTCTGTTTTCTCAAGACGGGGTCATCTCGTTTCTCGAGGTGAACACGCGGTTGCAAGTCGAGCATCCCGTCACGGAGGAAACCACCGGTGTCGACATCGTGATCGAACAACTGCGCATCGCGGACGGCCTTCCCGTCTCGCTAGCGGCAACACCGGAGCCCCGTGGTCATGCGATCGAATTCCGTATCAATGCGGAAGATCCGGGGCGTGGTTTCTTGCCGACCCCTGGCGTGATCACGCGCTTTCGTCCGCCCGCAGGTCCCGGTGTGCGGCTCGACTCCGGTGTCGAATCCGGCTCGCAGATTCCGGGACTGTACGACTCGCTGATGGCCAAGCTGGTCATTACTGGCGATACGCGTCAACAAGCGCTCGCTCGCGCCCGTCGTGCGCTTGCCGAATTCGATATCGAGGGTGTGGCTTCGGTGCTGCCATTCCATCGGGCGGTGCTCGAGGAAGAGAGCTTCACCGGCGAAGATGGATTCAAGGTTCATACCAACTGGATCGAAACGGAGTTCGGCGGGGTCGAGCCTTCCGGACGCGTCGTGCCGGCTGACGGAGGCCTGCTGCAGAGCTTCATCGAGATCGACGGAAAGCGTCACACGATCGGTTTGCCCGCGTCGCTGTTTGCGAACGTTGGTGCCCCGCGCGCATTCGACGATGCGGTGAAGGCGGAAACGGGTGCCGACATCGTGACCGCGCCGGTTCCCGGCACGCTGCAGAAATGGCTGGTGGAAGAAGGGGCGACTGTAGCGGAGGGCGATGCCGTCGCCATCATGGAAGCGATGAAGATGGAGATGCGTGTCGTCGCGCCGAAAGGCGGGCGAATCCGGATCCAGGGGGCAGCCGGACGTCCGGTGGCGGCAGGCGAAAAAATCGCGGTTATCGAGTAAGAGGCCAGTTCAAAAAGGCTGCTCGATACGCCTGAAGATGTTCCAACAGACAAGCGAGCAACCGAGTTTCAGGAATGCTTCGTGAATGTCGGCACGTCGCTCGAAGCGAGTGCGTAGGCGACGA
>NZ_JAAGPP010000101.1:0-34540 GCF_017104975.1 Burkholderia sp. Ac-20344 | reverse complement strand
GCCGCGGCGACGGGACACGCGTCGTCGCTAGCCGGGGGCACGCGGTGGACGCCGCTCGCTGCGGGCCCGCGTGCGCGCCGGCGCGGGAGCGGGGGGCGGAGCGCGACAGCAGTCGCTCCGGCTGGCCGCTGCCGGCCGCCGCATGCAGGCGCCGCCATTCGCGGGGCGCACGCGTGCGCGACGTCGTGAACAGCCGGCGGACTTCGCGTGGCGACGTCAGGAACAGGCCGCGCAGGACGACGCCGGTCACCCGTGCGGGATGCGTGCCCGCATAGGCGAGTGCGAGCGCGGCGCCCCACGATCCACCGACGACGCCCCAGCGCGCAATACCGAGTTGCTCGCGCACGGCCTCCAGATCGGCGATCAGCCGCGCGGTGCTGTTGTGACGCGTGCCGCCGCGCGGCGCCGAGGCCCCTGCGCCGCGCTGGTCGACGAGCACGACGCGCACGCGGGTCAGGTCGAACAGCCGCAGGATGCCGGCCTGGCTGCCGCTGCCGGGCCCGCCGTGCAGCACGACGACCGGGTGGCCGTGCGCGGCGCCGGCCACGACGAACGCGATCGATTGCGCATCGCGCCGCAGGCGACGGGCGGCGGGCGCGGCAGGCGGCGTCGGCGCCGGCGTGTCGGGCAAGACCCGCATCGCGGGCGACGGTGTGGATCGAATCGGGCGGCGTGTCATGTCGATAGGGCTCGGTGGAATCGGGGCAACCTCACCCGGCCGCGCGTGTGTCCGGGCGGCGGCCGGGTTTGATCTGGGACAAAGCCAGAAACGCGCCAGCCAA
The DNA here is from genome assembly GCF_017104975.1 of Burkholderia sp. Ac-20344. Classification (NCBI taxonomy): domain Bacteria; kingdom Pseudomonadati; phylum Pseudomonadota; class Betaproteobacteria; order Burkholderiales; family Burkholderiaceae; genus Burkholderia; species Burkholderia sp. Ac-20344. The sequence continues at coordinate 33,758 of NZ_JAAGPP010000101.1, read as the reverse complement.
GAAGATCGGGATTCGCACGGGTAGTCACGCGTCCGGAAATCGCGGTATCACGAAGCCGGCGTGTCGCGCGCCGCGACATGCACGGTCGTGCCCGAATCGCACATTACGTCCTGCTTTCAATTCGGGCGGCGATGCTGGCGTGGCCCGATGCTTGCTTGCAATGACGGTAAAGCGTCCGGCAGATGACCGGAAGGATTCCCCGGAGGAGACAATGCGCGATGACGTAGAGCAGGCGGCCGGATCACGGGCCGCGCATCCCGCCGGCTGGCCCGCGCCGTCGATCCAGAAGGCCCACGAGCGGTCCGAGACCTTTGGCCTGCAGGTGTCGGCACGGCCCGACTACGATGTGCTGCCGAGTTCGGCACTGGTGCTCAAGCGCGAGCAGAGCCGGGTGCTGTGCGTGCACGCGATGCCGGTGATGGAAACGCTGCACGAGCAGATCGTCAACACGCAGAGCATGATCGTGCTGACCGACGCGGAAGGGCTGATCCTGCATTCGATCGGCGACGACGATTTCCTGCGGCGCGCGGAGAAGGTCGCGCTGCGCCCGGGCGCGAACTGGGCGGAGAGCCGGCAGGGCACCAATGCGATCGGCACGGCGCTTGCCGAACTGTGCCCGATGGTCGTCCACGGCGACCAGCATTTCCTGGCCGCGAACCGCTTCCTGACCTGTTCGAGCGTGCCGATCCTCGATCCGTACGGCGACGCGATCGGCGTGCTCGACGTGACGGGCGACCACCGCAGCTATCACCAGCACACGATGGCGCTCGCGAAGATGTCGGTGCAGATGATCGAGAATCATCTGTTTACGACGACCTTTCAGGAAACGCTGCAGGTGTCGTTCCATGGCCGCCCGGAGTTTCTCGGCACGCTGATGGAGGGGATCGTGGCGTTTACCGCCGACGGCCGCTTCCTGTCGGCCAATCGCAGCGCGCAGTTCCAGCTCGGGATGCCGCTCGCCGCGCTGCGCGCGCACACGCTGTCGTCGCTGTTCGACATCACGAGCGCGCAGCTGATCGACCGCATGCGCGCGAGCACCGACCGGCACCTGACGCTGAATCTCGGCAACGGCGCGGTGGTCTGCGCGCGCGTGCACTTCCGGCGAGCGACGCTCGCCGAAGGCAGCCGGCCGACGGATGTCCACGATGCGCTTGCGCCGGCCGCGCGCGCGAATGCGGTGCCTGCGCCGGCCGCGGGCACGTCGGCCGGCCTGTCGCGGCTCAACTATCTCGACACCGGCGATTCGCAGGTCGCCTGCGTGATCGCGAAGGTGCGCAAGGTGATCGGCAAGGACATCCCGATCCTGATCACCGGCGAAACCGGCACCGGCAAGGAACTGCTCGCGCAGGCGATCCACAACGACTCGCCGCGGCGCGACGCGCCGTTCGTCGCGGTCAACTGCGCATCGATTCCGGAGACGCTGATCGAGTCCGAGCTGTTCGGCTACGAGGAGGGCGCATTCACCGGCGCGCGCCGCAAGGGCGCAATCGGCAAGCTGCTGCAGGCGAACGGCGGCACGCTGTTTCTCGACGAGATCGGCGACATGCCGTATCCGCTGCAGGTGAGGCTGTTGCGCGTGCTGCAGGAGCGCCTCGTCAACCCGCTCGGCTCGACGAAGACGATCGCCGTGGACATCGCGATCATCTGCGCGACGCACCGCGACTTGCGCGACATGATTGCGCAGAACCGCTTTCGCGAGGATCTCTACTACCGGCTGAACGGCCTCGTGGTGCGCCTGCCGCCGTTGCGCGACCGCACGGATCTCGCGGTGGTCGTGCAGAAGATGCTGCAACGGGAGGCATACGCGGGGCCGGGCCGGCCGCCGCTGTCCGTCGCGCCGGACGTGATGGCGCTGTTCGTGCGCTGCACGTGGCCCGGCAACTTCCGCCAGCTCGGCAATCTGTTGCGCACAGCGGCGGCGATGGTCGACGACGATGGCGAAATCCGGCGCGAACACCTGCCGGACGACTTCTTCGACGACCTGCGGCGCGGCGATACGCAGGCGGCCCAGGTTGCCCAGGTTGCGCACGATCCGCTCGCCGGGTCGTGCGTCGCGGACGCGTTTCCGCCGGCCGATGCGCGCCTGCAGGACGTCGCGGCGTCCGCGATCGCCGCCGCGCTCGCGCGCCACGGCGGCAACGTGTCCGCCGCGGCGCGCGCGCTCGGCGTCTCGCGCAACACGATCTACCGGAAGATGCCGGCAGCCGACGCGGAGCGCCGCCCGTCGGACGAAAGCTGACGCGCCGGCCGCGGGATCCCGGCCGGCGCGCTGCGCGCCCCCTGTCACAGCCGGTGTGTCAAGTTGCAACACCGGTGTTCAACGATTCAACACCTGTCACCACCCCCGCGCACCATGCGGCCGGGGCGGCGGACCGCACCCGCGCGGATTGTGTCGGCTATTCGTAAGGATTCCGTCCCGATGGCCGCATGACGGCCGCATGTCGCCGGCGGGCGGCCAACGCGAGGTTTCGGCACGCTCCTTGCTGAAGAGGAACCGACCGCCCGATTTCCGCGGTTGTTCGACTCACTACGCAACGCATCAACTCAATCAGGAGACACATCATGCAGTGGACGACACCGTCTTACACCGACCTGCGCTTCGGCTTCGAAATCACGATGTACATCGCCAACCGCTGATCGCCGTGCGTGCCGCCCGTTTCGCCGTGATCGGCGCGGGCGGCCTCGGGAGCTGACGCCCATGAAGATCAAGATACTCGGCTCGGGAGCCGGCGGCGGCCTGCCGCAATGGAACTGCAATTGCGCGAACTGCCGCCGTGCGCGCAGCGGAAGCGGCCACGTGCTGCCGCGCACGCAATCGTCGATCGCGGTCAGCGACGACGGCATCGACTGGGTCCTCGTCAACGCGTCGCCGGACATCCTTTCCCAGTTGCGCGCGGATCCGGACCTGCAACCGGCGCGCGCGATCCGCGACAGCGGCATCGCCGCCGTCGTGCTGTGCGACGCGCAGATCGATCACGTGACGGGCCTGCTGATGCTGCGCGAGCGATCGACGCCGCTGCCGCTTTACGCGAGCGCACCTGTGCTCGACGACTTGTCGACCGGCTTGCCGCTCGTGCCGCTGCTGGGCCATTACTGCGGCGTCGCCGCTCACACGATCGCGCTCGGCGAGCCGTTCGCGGTGCCGGCGGCGAGCGGGATCCGTTTCACCGCGATTTCCGTCGACAGCAAGGCGCCGCCTTATTCGCCACGGCGCGCGTCGGCCGCGCCCGGGGACAACATCGCGCTGTCGATCGAAGATGTCGCGAGCGGGCGCCGCGCGTTCTATGCGCCGGGGCTCGCGACAGTGACCGACGACGTGCGTGCGGCAATGGACGGCGCCGATCTCGTGCTGGTGGACGGCACGTTCTGGACCGGCACCGAGATGATCGATCTCGGCCTGTCGGGCAAGCACGCGGCCGACATGGGGCATCTCGCGCAGTGCGCGGAGCACGGGCGGCCCGGCATGATCGACTGGCTCGACACGCTGCCCGCGCGTACGCGCAAGGTGCTCACGCACATCAACAACACGAACCCGATTCTCGATCCGCATTCCGTCGAGCACGCGCACCTGCGCGCGCACGGCATCGACGTCGCACACGACGGCATGCAATTCCAGGTCTGACGATGAACGCACCGATCCCCGCTACGGCGTTGCACGCGACGCCCTGGACCGCGACCGAATTCGAGGCGCGCCTGCGTGCGCTCGAATCGCGCTATCACATCCATCATCCCTTCAACCGGCGGCTCAACGGCGGCGCCTGTTCGCCCGCGCAGATCCGCGGCTGGGTGGCCAACCGCTTCTACTACCAGATCAACATCCCGCTCAAGGATGCGGCGATCCTGTCGAACTGCCCCGACCGCGACACGCGGCGCCGCTGGATCCAGCGGCTGGTCGATCACGACGGGCAGGGCGACAACGAAGGCGGCATCGAGGCGTGGGTGCGGCTCGGCGAGGCGTGCGGCCTCACGCGTGCCGAACTGTGGTCGCTCGAACACGTGTTGCCCGGCGTGCGTTTCGCGGTGGATGCATACGTGAACTTCGCGCGGCGCGCGCCGTGGCAGGAAGCCGTGTGCTCGTCGCTGACCGAGATGTTCGCGCCGCAGATCCATCTCGACCGCCTCGCGGGCTGGCCGTCGCATTACCCGTGGATCGAGCCGGCCGGGCTGCATTACTTCCGCAGCCGCGTGCCGCTCGCCCAGCGTGACGTCGAGCATGGTCTCGCGGTCACGCTGCAGCATTTCACGACACCGGATGCGCAGCAGCGCGCGCTCGGCATCCTGCAATTCAAGCTCGACATTCTGTGGTCGATGCTCGACGCCGTCGAAAAGGCCTACCCCCTATGAACGCGATCGAAGCTGCCAGCGGCGTGCCGCTGCGCCCCTGTCTCAGTGGCATGTACCGCCTGCAATGGGAGGCGGCCCAGGATGCGTACGTGCTCCTCTATCCGGAGGGAATGGTCAAGCTCAACCCGAGTGCGGGCGAGATTCTCGCGCGCTGCGACGGCACGCGCGAACTGGACGACATCATCGGCGAACTCGAGCGCCTGTTCCGGCAATCGGACCTCGCCACCGACGTCTATCGTTTCCTCGATCATGCGCGACTGCGCGGCTGGCTCGACTGACATGGCACCCGACACTTCCCGTCCATCCGCGCCGCTGTGGCTGCTCGCGGAACTCACGTACCGTTGCCCGCTGCACTGCGCGTTCTGCTACAACCCCGTCGACTTCGCGACGCACGGCGCGGAACTCGATACCGATGCGTGGCGCGCGGTGATCAGCGATGCGCGCGCGCTTGGCGCCGCACAGATCGGTTTCTCGGGCGGCGAACCGCTGCAGCGCGACGACCTCGAGACGCTCGTCGCGCATGCGCGCGGGCTCGGCTTCTATACGAACCTGATCACGTCGGGTGTCGGGCTGAACGTCGCACGCATCGAGCGGCTCAAGGCAGCCGGGCTCGATCACATCCAGTTGTCGCTGCAGGATTCGACGCGCGAGCTGAACGATTTCCTGAGCAGCACCCGCACGTTCGAACTGAAGCGCGGCGTTGCGCGGCTGATCAAGGCGCACGGCTACCCGATGGTGCTCAACTGCGTGCTGCATCGCTACAACCTGCCGCACGTGGGACAGATCATCGAGATGGCGCTCGACCTCGGCGCCGATTACCTGGAGCTCGCGAACACGCAGTACTACGGCTGGGCGATGCTGAACCGCGACCAGCTGATGCCGACCGTCGAGCAGGTGCGCGAGGCCGAGGAAACGGTCAACCGCTATCGCAAGCTGGTCGGCGAGCGCTGCAGGATCCTGTTCGTCGTGCCCGACTATTTCGAGCGGCGCCCGAAGGCATGCATGAATGGCTGGGGCTCGGTGTTCCTTGGCGTCGCGCCGGACGGCACCGCCTTGCCATGTCATGCCGCGCGGTCGTTGCCCGGACTCGCGCTGCCGAACGTGCGCGACCGGTCGCTGCGGGAAATCTGGTACGACAGCGACGCGTTCAACGCGTTTCGCGGCGACGGCTGGATGCGCGAGCCGTGTCGCACGTGCGACGAACGGCATGCGGATCATGGCGGGTGCCGGTGCCAGGCCTACCTGCTGGCCGGCGATCCGAAGGAGGCCGATCCGGTGTGCGGGAAGTCTGCGCACCACGGCCAGGTCGAGCAGGCCGTGCAATTCGCGCGACGTTGCGCGCCGCGCGACGAACAGCCGATGGTGTTTCGCAGCCGGGAGAACTCGCTTGCGCAATGCGGGGCGGCGTGCGACTGCTGAGGCAGCACGGCGAAGACGGCGACGGGAGAGAACGAGGCAGGGCAAAGCGATGGAGACCGTGGCAATCGATACGCAGTCCTCTTCATGGCGGTGAAGTGGTACGTGCGCGCGAAGACCGTTGAACGCCGGACGGAGGGGATGTCGGCGGAGGCGGCGTGAGCTGGGACGCGCATCCGGTGTCGAGTGCCGAATTGCAGGCGCATCTTGCCGCGGCGGCCCGCGCCGCACCCCAACCGGAAGTGCGCCTGTCGGCCGATCGCGCGGCCCGCTACGACAGCGTCGCGAAGCTGCTGGCGGCGGCACAGGCCGCCGGCCTTGCGAAGGTCGGCTTCGTCACCGATCCTGCCGCCGGCCGATAACGCGCGGCGCTCCGCTGCCGAGCCAGCGATGCGACCCGGCGGGCACCGCCTGGCCGCGACGTTACCCGTCATCCGCCTTCGCCTGCAGCCCCTTCAACCCCTGAATCACGACCAGCAGCGCGCGCCCGTGCTCGTCCGAGCCATCCCACGCGTCGACGATCGCATCGCGCAGCAGGTCGTTGTACTGGCGGCGCGACGGCCCGGTATCGACACCATAGAAACTGCATAGCTTATTGAATGGCGCGCTGCGGCGCAGCCGATGCCCGTTCGACAGCCTCAGGCGCGATACGGTCGGCTGGCTGACCCCGGAGAGTCGCGCTATTTCGCTGGACGAGCGTGTATCTGCCGTCAGGCGGCGCAACAGGTCTTGAACGGGAAAATCTTGGTCCGGGGCTTCCATGCGATGCATTATACCTATACAGTTACGGCTGTTGAATGGGCTTGCTGTCACCAGCGAGGCTGTATCCCGAGAAAGTTGATGACACTGAAACACCTCCCACCCACGTTCTGCTGGACCAAGATCGGTACCGAGTCCGGCGAGGAACTGCCGACCGTCGTGCTCCGCAAGGAATGGGAGCGGCGGCTCGGGGGCGGGCGTTTTCTGTGGGGCATCAACCAGCCGCTCGGCAGCAGTGCGCAAGTCGCCGCGCATCGCACGGGCTCGCTGCTCGCGCTGTTTTCGCCGGTCGCGTCGCGCCCGCGTGCAGGCGAGCGGAAAGACATGCTGCTGTGGAATGCATGGGTCGACGCGAGCGGGCAGGTGCGGCCGTTGCCGCCGCATACGTTCATCGCCAGCCGCTCGACCTTGCCGTCGGGCCGGCGCCGCGAACAGCACTACGCGCTCGTGTGCGCGTCGTCCACCGCACTCACGGTCGGCACGCAATTGCGCGTGTTTCCCGATCACCTGCGCAGCGTGAGCACCGGCAAGCCACTCGGCGCCGCCCAGGGGGCGGCCGTGGTCGATTGCGTCGGGCGCGCGAAGGAGCAGACGGGCAAGAGCTATCCGCTCGCGCTGTCGGTCGAGCTCGAGGCACCGTATTTCGTGAGGCTCGCGCAGCCGTGCGTGTTGAAGGCACGCGATCTCGCGGAAGTGAACAAGGCCACGCGCGCGGGTGATTTCGATCGCTTCGTCGAGCTCGTCGCGCGCTTGCGCGGCCGTTCGCCGACCGACGCCGTGCGCGGCGTCACGCGCGATCTGTTCGATGTGCCGCCGATCGAAACGGCGGCTGCGTATGTTGCGCCCACGCACGTCGCGCGATTGCGCAACCGGCCGGCGGCCGAGCATCCGCACGATCTCACGGGCGACCTGTTCGACCTGTCGCCGGGCGAGGCAGCCGCGTTCGCGGGCCTCGTGCATCCGCGTGTCGGGCGCGCGTAACGAATAGCGCGCAGCGGATCGCGCAAGAATTTGTTGCAATCTCGCCATAGCGGCGCGGCGAGCGCAGAGCGACAATCGGCACGAAGCGCGCTGCGCGGCAGCCGATGCGTCGACGATCGATGGGACGTGGTTCACGCCGCCGACATGCGCACCACGCACACTGAGCGTCGGCGTGCTTCACACTGCAACCCTGAGGGAGAAGTGTCGATGTCGACCCACATCTGTTCGCGGGAAGCCCGGGCCGCGCAGCGCTTCGTCGAAGCGACGCGCAACGTCGATCAGGCCTTTCGCGCCGTGCGCGGCGAAAGCGACGACGACGTTTCATCGGCCGAATACGCACGCGCGATGTCGCGCCTCGATCGCGCGCTCGACGAGCTGGCGCGTGCACAGGAATTCTTCGATCGCGTAGTCGGCGCCGACACCACAGCCCAAGACAACTGATCCCACCGCCTCCACGGGTTCGCGCGTCGGGCGACGCGCGTTCATCTTCATGCCGGGCATCGCGCCCGGCATGTCATGCACTCATCCTGCTCCGACTTCAAACCTTGCGGCCTTCGACCGGATAGCCGGGATCGGTATAGCCGTGCGTCGATGCGTGCCCGGGCGGCACGAGCGAATCGACGAACCGTTCGTCATCCGGGCCGAGTTCGAGCTTCAGCGCATCGATGTAGCTGTCCCGGTGCGCCTCGGTGCGCGGCCCCGCGATCGTCGAGCTGACGAGGCGGTTCTCCGAGATGCGCACGGCGATCATGTCCTTCGCGACCTGGTGCGACCTGGTGCGACCTGGTCGCCGAGCCTCACGCCGACGTCGAAGCGCTCCGCAACGATGTCGGACAGCCCGTAGTCGTTCACGAACTCGACCTTCAGGTCGCGATAGTCGCGCAGGATCGGCGCGAGCTTCGGCCACAGCAGCGTGCGGATCACGAAGTCGGTCGCGTTGATGCGCACGGTGCCCGCGGGCTGGTCGCGCAGTTCCGCGAGCGCGGTCAGTTCGGCCTCGATCTCGTCGAAGCGGGGGGCGAGATTGAGCAGCAGGCGCTCGCCGGCTTCGGTTGGCGCCACGCTGCGTGTCGTGCGGGTGAGCAGCCGCACGCCGAGGTGCGTTTCGAGCGAGCGGATCGTATGGCTGAGCGCGGATTGCGAGACGCCGAGCTGGGCGGCTGCACGCGTGAAACTGCGCTCGCGCGCGACGGCGATGAAGGCGAGGAGGTCCGCAAAGTTGTCGCGCGGCATGGAAGGTGTCGGGTGGTCGATGCCAGCGCATCGTACCACCGGGGTCGCCGGGCCGCGGCCGGCGATGCGGCGCGCGTCAGCCCGCGCGCGTCATGCCCGGCGCATGGGGCAACGGATGGTACGCATAGCCGCCATGCTGGAACGACGTCGCGAAGAACCGCATCTGGTAGCGGATCGCATTCGCCCAGTAATCCCACGTATGGCCGCCCGGCCGTTCCGCATAGTCGTGCGGCACGCCGAGCGCGACGAGCCGTTCGTGCAGCGTGCGGTTCGAGCCGACGAACGCGTCGTCGCGGCCGCAATCGATCGTCAGGTCGAGATGCGCGCGCACGAACGCGCCGGCGCCGGCGACGATCACGTTGCGGTTCCAGAACGACGGATGGCGGCCGGGATCGCCGAACACGTGGTCGATGCCCGGCTCGTCCGCGCAGCAGCGCGGATCGACCGCGCCGCTGATGCTGCCGACCGCACCGAACGTGTCGGGCCGGTCGAGCGCGATCCGCAGCGCGCCGAAGCCGCCCATGCTGAGCCCGGTGATCGCGCGGGCGCGCTGCGTCGCGATCGTGCGGAAGTGCGAATCGACGTACGACACGACTTCGTCGCCGATGAAGGTTTCGTAGCGGCTGCCCGAATCGAACGGGCTGTCGATGTACCAGCTCTCGTGCCCGCCGTCGGGCATCACGAGGATCACGTGGTAGCGGTCGGCCAGCGCGGCGATGCGCGTGTTCGACGTCCAGTCGGTGTGGTCGCCGCCCGAGCCGTGCAGCAGATAGACGACCGGATAGCGGTCGCCGTCGCGAGGGCCGCGCGCATAAGTGTCGGGCAGCACGACGGTGGCCTTGAGCGTCTCGTTCATCGCGGCGCTGGGAATCACGACGACCCGCGCCTGGAATGCGAGAGCAGGGCCCGAAATGGCGAGCAGCAGAAACAGCCAGAAGGCGCGTGCCAGGTTTATCGATCCTCGCATGTGTCGATCCCGTCCGGCGCCGGACGCCGGGAAAACCCTGTTCGGGCGACTCTAGCAACCGCGCCTTTCAACCATATTTCGGCGAATCCTACGGGTTGTCAGGCAGGCGGCGCGGACACGATGCGCTCGAGCGCCGCGCGAAACGCATCGGGCTGCTCGGCCGGGATCAGGTGCCCGCAGCGTGCGATCGTGTCGAAGCCGGCGCAGCGCGCGAGCGCCCAGTCGGGCACGTGCCAGCCCGCGCGCGAGCGCGCGCCGGCGACCAGCCAGACCGGGCGACGCCCGAACACCTGCGCGAGCGCCTGCAGGTAGCCGGGTTCGCCTGTCGTCGCGACGACCGAGCGGCCCATCGCGCGCAGCGTCGATGCCGGCTGATGCGCGAGCCAGCGGCGCGCGTCGTCGAGCTGGCCCGGCGACGGCGCATCGATCGCGCCCCGCAGCCAGCCGGGCGGATCGGCACGCAGTCCGTCGAGCATCGCGTCGGCTTCGGTGGACGTCATGCGGCCGACCGACGCCGACCAGAACGCATCGTCGAGCGTGAAATTGCCTTCGACGTTGACGATCCGCCGCACGCGTTCGGGATGCGCATGCGCGAACAGCATCGCGATCGCGCCGCCGACCGAATGGCCGACGACATCGACCGGCTGCGCGCCGAAGTGCGTATCGACGGTGTGGCCGACGTGCTCGACCTGCGCGGCGAGCGTGATCGCGTCGAGCGGTACCGCACGATGCATGCCGTAGCCGAGCAGGTCGGGGGCGAGATGCGGGCCGTTCCACCCGCGCACGTCGAGCGTGCCGATGAATCCGTGAATGAAGACGACGGGCGTGGGCTGGGTCACGGAGCGGGCGCGGAAGAAAGGGGCGGCAATTCGAGTTCGGCGAGTAGCTCGTCGAGTTCGAGCACGTGCGTGCGGTCGTGGTCGAGCAGTTCGCGCACGAGTTCGTCGAGCGACATGCGGCGGACGCCGTCGCGCAACCCGCAGCGAGCGAGCTGCGCGGGCGCCAGCGCGGCCGCGGTTGCGCACAGCGCGGCGCGGCCCGTGCGGAATGCCGCGATGGCAGCATCAAGCGGTTGTGCGAGGTAGTCGCGTTGCGCGGCGAGCACGGTGCCGTCGACGGATGCGATCACCGGCAGGTCGAGCGTGCGCACGGCGTCGATGCGTTCGGCGAACACCGCGTCGAGATCGCGCAGGTGGCATGCATGCTCGACGAGCGAAAAGCCCGTGCCGTCGGGGCGGCGGGTCCACAGCGCGGCCGGCACGTGCGCCGCATACGCGGCGAGCCGGTCGGGCAGGCGGGCCAGCGCGGCGACGACGTCGGCGAACGGCAGCAACTGCGGGTACGCGCTGAACACCGCGCCATAGCTGAACAGCGTGCCGCCGAGCCGCCCGCGCGCCTGCACGACGTCGTGGCCGTGACGGCGCATGACTTCCGCGACCATCGCGCCGCAGAACTGGCGGGCCGTCGTGTCGGTTTCGATTTCGGGGAATTTCAGTGCGATCTCGTGCTGGATCGCACCGATCGCGGCAACGCCGACGCGCGACAGCGCCGCGAACTCGACATAGCGCCCGGGTTGCGCGATCAGCGCTTCGAGCTGGGCGCCGAGCGCGGTGGTGCGGAAACGGTCGAAACGGGAATGCATGACGGACGGGGCCCGGCGAGTAACGTATCAAAACGATACGTTACTCGCCGGGGCCGCGTCAACCGGTTTGCCGGGGCGGTTCGACGGAGCGAGGCGAGGCATCGCGGGCGTTGTCCGGCGGGGGGGCGGCGGCGGCTCCCGGTGCCGCCGGGCGCCGCGCTGCACGCGATCCGCGCTCCCGCCCGCCGCTCAGGACTTCTGCCGTGCGTCGATTTCCGTACGCAGTTGCGCTTCCTGCTGCTGCAGTTCGGGGGTGAGTGCAGCGCCGAAATCTTCGGGCGAAAAGATTTGCCGGATCTCGATGTCCGATTCGACGGGCATCGGGTTCGGGCAGCGCTTCACCCATTCGACCGCTTCGTCCATCGATTTCACTTCCCACAGCCAGTAGCCGGCGATGAGTTCCTTGGTTTCGGCGAACGGGCCGTCGATGACCGTCCGGTCCTTGCCGGAGAAGTGCACGCGCTTGCCGCGCGAACTCGGATGCAGCCCTTCGCCGGCGAGCATCACGCCGGCTTTCACGAGCGCTTCGTTGTACTGGCCCATTGCGGCCAGCAGTTCGGTATCGGGCATCGCGCCCGATTCGGAAATGGCGGTTGCCTTGACGATGACCATGACGCGCATTGCTGTTTCTCCTTGAGCGGGCGTTGACGGGAGCCGCCGGCCGGGCCGACGGCAAAAACGATCGGTTACGACAACACGACGCGTGACGATGGCGCAAATCGACATCGTGCGTGAAGCATTTTCGCGTGCGGTCGCACCGGCGGGCACGACCGCGGAGCCCGTCGTCAAAACTGGTATGCTGAACCTCACCACGTTCACGCGGAGGGCGCCATGGCTGCTAAGGAAGTCTCGAAGAAGAAGTACCTGAAAATCCTGAACAAACGCTTGCGCGCGGAGCCGGCGGCCCCGGCCGGTGCGTCGTTTGTCTTTTTCCCGCTGGGTGCGAAGGCGAAGAACGCGACGGGTGTCGTGTCCGGCGATGCGCGCAGCAAGCGCGAACTGGCGGTGATGGCCGCGGTCCAGCGCAAGGCGGCCGAAGAGTTCGTCGTCGCCGGCGCCTGACCGGAATCGGCTGCGCCGCCGTCGGGTTGCCGCCTCCGCGGCGCAGGGCAAGTTCCCCTCTCCGCAAAAGTCCATGCGTGGGGCCGGCGCAAGCCCGTGATTAGCGGGAACAGGCCCTGGGCGCGGCGGGCTCGCAGTGCGCGATTGCGCCGGCGAGCCCGCGCGGGATGTCGTGCGTGATGGCCGGGCCGTGCATCGGCAGGATGACGTCGAGATCGAGCGCCTGGAGCCGGCGCAGCACACTCTAGCCGCGTCGGTCTGGGCGCGAATCCTGCCGGTTCACGCAGCCGCCGGGCACGGTGTCGAACGCCGCCCCGGCCGTCAGGAACACCCGCGCCGATCGGGCGCTCAGGACACCTTGTCCGCCGCGGCCGTGTACCGGCCGCCGCCGCCCGCTTCGCCGCCTGCCGCCAGTTGCTCCAGCGCGAGGCCCTTCGTCTCGATCCCGAGCGTCCACACGGCGATTGCCGCCGCGACGAACGACAGCGCACCGAGCGTGAACACGCCGCCCTGGCCGAACACGGGCAGCACGACGCCGACCACGTAAGGCCCGATCAGCGAGCCGACGCGCCCGATCGCCGAAGCGAAGCCCGAGCCCGTCGCGCGCGCGCCGGTGCCGTACAGCTCCGGCGTGTACGTATACAGCGCGGCCCACATCCCGAACAGGAAGAACTGCATTGCGAGGCCTGTGACGATCAGCAGCGTCGTACTGCCGCCGTACAACGCGCTCTGGCCGTATGCGTACGCCATCGCGCCGCCGCCGATCAGCGACGCGATGCAGGTCGGCTTGCGCCCCCAGCGTTCGACGAGCCACGCGGCGCACAGGAAACCCGGCACGCCGCCGAGCGAGATCAGCACCGTGTAGAACACCGATTTCGTGACTTCGAAGCCGGCCTGCTGCAGCAGCGCGCCGAGCCATGACGTGAGGCCGTAGAAGCCGAGCAGCGCGAAGAACCACAGCAGCCACACCATCACCGTGCGGCGGCGGTACACACCGCTCCAGATCTCGCGCAGCGCGCTACCGCCGCGGGCGACGACCGGCTCGGCGAGCCGCGACGGCGGCGGCAGCGTCGTGACGCCGGCCGAGCGCATCACCTTCGCCTCGATCGTGTGCATCACCGTGTCGGCTTCCGCGTGCCGGCCCGCATGCTCGAGCCAGCGCGGCGATTCCGGCACGATGCGGCGCACGACGAGCACGAACACGGCCGGAATCGCGAGCAGCGCGAACACCGTGCGCCAGCCGAACTGCGGCAGCACGAAGTACGCGACGATGCCGGCCGTGATGAAGCCGAGCGGCCAGAAGCCGTCCATCAGCGCGATCAGGCGGCCGCGCTTCTCGGTCGGCACGAATTCGGACAGCAAGGTCTGCGCGACCGGGAATTCCATCCCCATCCCGATCCCGAGCAGCACGCGGTAGACGATCAGCGCGTCGACGCTCTGCGCGGTCGAGCACAGGTAGGAGGCTGCGCCCCATAGCACCATGCTCCACTGGAACACGGGCCGGCGGCCGAAGCGGTCGGCGAGCAGGCCGGCGACGGCCGCGCCGAGCACCATTCCGAAGAAGCTCGCACTCGCGACGAGGCCGGCGGCCGCGGTCGACAGCCCGAATTCCTTGCGGATCGAGCCGAGCACGAAGGTCATCGTGCCGAGGTCGACCGAGTCGAAGAAGAATGCGATCGCGATGATGAAGAAGATCCGCTTGTGATACCCGGAGAACGGCAGGCGTTCGAGCCGGGCGGCGGCGGAGGCGGGAGCGGTGGCGGCGGGCATGGCGTCCTCTGAAATGAAAAAGGGCCGCGAAGCGCGTGCTTCGCGGCCCGATGCTTCATCTTCAGTAGACGCGACCACAAACCGCCGCATCGGAGGAAAAGCGCCGCCTGCTTGGCCAAATGCGTCATCGCCGGCGGCGCGGGGCGGGGCCGTTGTGTGTCAGTTCTTCAGCTTGTAGCCGGTGCGGAACATCCACGCGACGATTGCCAGCAGGATCACGAGGAACAGCGACGTCGCGCCGAGGCTGACGCCCACGTGCACGTCGGCGATACCGTAGAACGACCAGCGGAAGCCGCTGACCAGGTAGACGATCGGGTTGAACAGCGTGACGACGCGCCACGCGGGCGGCAGCATGTCGACCGAGTAGAAGCTGCCGCCGAGGAACGTGAGCGGCGTGATGATCAGCAGCGGCACGAGCTGCAGCTTCTCGAAGCTGTCGGCCCAGATGCCGATCACGAAGCCGAACAGGCTGAACGTGACCGCCGTCAGCACGAGGAACAGCACCATCCAGAACGGATGCAGGATGTGCAGCGGCACGAACAGGCCGGCCGTGGCGAGGATGATCACGCCGAGCAGGATCGACTTCGACGCGGCCGCGCCCACATACGCGATCACGATTTCCCAGTACGACACGGGCGCGGAGAGAATCTCGTAGATCGTGCCCGTGAAGCGCGGGAAGTAGATGCCGAACGACGCGTTCGAGATGCTCTGCGACAGCAGCGACAGCATCACGAGGCCCGGCACGATGAACGAGCCGTAGCCGATGCCGTTCACGTCGCTGATGCGCGAGCCGATCGCGGAGCCGAACACCACGAAGTACAGCGACGTCGAGATCACCGGCGCGATGATGCTCTGCATCAGCGTGCGGCGCGTGCGGGCCATTTCGGCGCGGTAGATCACGCGGATGCCGTGGAAATTCCAGGTCGCCATGTGCGTTACGCCCCTTGTGCGCCGTTGCGGCGGTTGTCGATCAGGCTGACGAAAATGTCCTCGAGCGAGCTCTGCGTCGTATGCAGGTCGCGAAAGCCGATGCCGGCCGAGCCGAGCGCGTTGATCAGCTTCGCGATGCTCGCGTCGTCGCGCTGCGAGTCGTAGGTGTAGATGAGCGCGGCGCCGTCGTCCGCGCGTTCGAGCCCGAACGCGGCGAGGTCGGCCGGCACCGTCGCGAGCGGATGCTCGAGCTGCACGGTGAGCTGCTTCTTGCCGAGCTTGCGCATCAGCTCGCGCTTCTCTTCGACGAGCACGAGTTCGCCACCGAGGATGATGCCGATGCGGTCGGCCATTTCCTCGGCTTCCTCGATGTAGTGGGTGGTCAGCAGGATCGTCACGCCGTTGTCGCGCAGCGAATCGACGAGCTTCCACATGTCGCGGCGCAGCTCGACGTCGACGCCGGCCGTCGGCTCGTCGAGAAACAGGATGCGCGGCTCGTGCGACAGCGCCTTCGCGATCATCACGCGGCGCTTCATGCCGCCCGACAGCGTCATCAGCTTGTTGTCGCGCTTGTCCCACAGCGACAGCGCCTTCAGCGTCTTCTCGATGTACGCGGGATCGGGCGCCTTGCCGAACAGGCCGCGGCTGAACGACACGGTCGCCCAGACGGTTTCGAACGCGTCGGTCGTCAGTTCCTGCGGCACGAGGCCGATCATTTCGCGGGCCGCGCGGTAGTGATCGCGGATGTCGTGGCCGCCGACCGTCACGCGGCCTTCGGTCGGCGTGACGATGCCGCAGATCGAACCGATCAGCGTCGTCTTGCCGGCGCCGTTCGGCCCCAGCAGCGCGAAGATCTCGCCGGGGCGGATGTCGAGGGTCACGTGCTTCAGCGCCTGGAAGCCGGACGCGTAAGTCTTGGAGAGGTCGGAGACGGAAAGGATCGGTTGCATGCTCACGGATGGCACGGCCGGCCGGCGCGGCGGCGTGCGCCGCGCGTGCCCGGCGCCGGCGCCGCTGCGAAGCGGCCGGGACCGGGGACGGCATGGCGAACGGGCGTCATGTCGAACGGCGTTGTGGTGCGGGATCGCAGGACCGCCATATTAGCAATCGGTAGATGGAAATGCATTCTCATGGAAAGGGCGTGCGTTGCCGGTGCCGGATTTGCGTGAATTGACGATGCATCGCTGAAAAACGTGGTGCTTTATTTGAGATGCGTGAACAATTTGCGCGGTTTTCGGCGAACCGGGCAGCGATCGCGTTTCGGTTCGGCGGCGGCGCGGCCGGTCGGCCGACTGTGCCGCCCGAAGGCCGTCGCGCCGTACCGGGACGGCATGCGCCGCGCTCGCGATAATGCGTTCCTTTCATTGTTCACGGAGCGGAGCGCATGTCTTTGATCGATTTCAAATCCGTGGCGGCCGCGCAGGCCGCCGCGTGGAAATCCACGATCGTCGGCGAGGTCGGGCCGGCCAGGATCAAGGTGCTGCGCATGGATGCGCAGGCTTACGAAGCGGAAGTGCACGACTACAACGAGGGGCTGCTGGTGCTCGACGGCCGGATGATGCTCGAGGTCGGGGGCGAGACGGTCGTCGTCGAGGCCGGGCAGATGTACCTCGCGCTGGCCGGCACGCTTCACGCGGTGCTGCCGGGCAGCCACGGCACGCTCGCGATCATCGACGTGTAAGGTTGCGCCGCAGCATGCATGCATGCATGCGGGCGTGCGGGCGGCCCAGGCCCGGCTGGCTTGGCCCGGCGTGGGTTGGCGGTCGCTGTTCAAACGCGTGTTACACCGCCCGGGTATTTGTCTGAGCAAATAAAAAGAAGGCTGTTTGAAAATCTGTTAAATACCGTGTAAACGCTAGGATCGCGCGGTTCCGGTCGTTTGGAACTCTGCGTCCATTTACTTGTGGGTATCGTCCGATCATAGTCTCGACAAACGACGCATCACGATAACGAATCAAGCGTACGGATGGAGACCAATTCATGAGACGCCTATCCGCGGGGCCAGTCGGACTGCCGTTTCCCGTTGTTTCGCTGAATGCAGGCGCGATGCAGATCGCGTCCTTGCGTTGTCCTGTCGCCGTGTAGCGGCGAACCATTTCCCGTTTCGATCGTTCCGACGGCGCCTGCCGCATGACGGCGCCGCGGGAGAGCGCTTGCCTGCCGCCGCGGCGTGTGCCGCATTTGCCTG
The DNA here is from genome assembly GCF_017104975.1 of Burkholderia sp. Ac-20344. Lineage (NCBI taxonomy): Bacteria > Pseudomonadati > Pseudomonadota > Betaproteobacteria > Burkholderiales > Burkholderiaceae > Burkholderia > Burkholderia sp. Ac-20344. The sequence goes on along the minus strand of NZ_JAAGPP010000101.1, from coordinate 16,466 downwards.
ACCGGCATCGCGGCCGCCTGGCGCGCACCGTCATGCGCCGCGCGTTCGTGCCGCGGCGCGATACCAACCGGCGGGCCATGCAGCCTGTCCGGACGAGACTTGTCGTACCTGAAAAGGAGGGGTTGATGATTTGCATTCCTGAATGGCGGAAAGCGATCCTGTCGTGCGCGGTAGTCGCTTTGCCGTTCGTCGCCGGTTGCGGCGGCGGTGACGATCCGGGGCCGATCAACGTGCCGCAGTGCTCGGGCAGCGCATGCGGGCCGAGCGGGGCTATCACGACGCCGCCGGTCGTGACGAAGCTGTGTCCGGACGCGCTCGATTACACGACGACGTATACGGGTGGTTCCGGCAGCGGCGAGTACGTGAAGGTGAAGTTCGATACGACGAAGCTCACCTATCAGATGCAGTTCCTCGAATCGTCGGTGCCGACGTCGGCAGGGCAGGTCAACGATACGCGCGCGGGCCTGACGATCAGCGGCGCATTCCATCACCCGACCAATCTCCCGACCGCCGAGCAGAACCGCTGCGCATTCGTGCTCGACAGCGGCGCGACGAGCGACGGCGCTTATTCGGTGACGATCAATCGTGCGGATCCGCCGATGCTGTTCGTCGGCAATGGCGTGGTGGGTGGAGGGATTCCGGGGGCGACGATTGCGTTCGCCGGGATCGAGCCGTTCCCTGGCTTCGTGCTTGGCGTCGTGCCGTCGCGCACGTTCGATTTCTACCCGTTCATCGGCTTCACGCAAACGGAAACCGATTTCACGAAGGTCGCGGGCAACTACAACGAAGTGGGGATTCACCTGTCGCCAGTCGGTGGCAGCGCCCAGAGCAGCGCCGGGGCGGTCGGCTGGGAGCCCGACGTCGTCAACTGGAACCAGACCTTCAATGCGGACGGTTCGTGCACGATCACGCCGAATAGCGACTACTCGTGCCAGACCACCGGATCGCCGTGGGCGTTGCGCAAGAACGCGGACGGATCGGCCGACAACGTGTTCGTGAGCAACGCCGTGGCGAACCAGTTCGGTGCGGTCTCGTATCCGGTGGCTGGGCAGGCGCCGGGCATCGTGATCGCGACGCCGAGCCAGGCGAAGGGGATCATGATCGTGGGCAAGCTGAACGGTGTGCTGGTACCGATCGTGATTCGTGTCGGTTACACGCATGTCGATTCGAGCAATGTGCTCGCATCGGTTGCTGATGCCGAAGTCGGGATCTCGATGCTTTCGTCGACCACCGCCATCGCGGCCAACTCGATGAAGGGCGGCTTCATCGGCGCGACGAGCGCATCCGCCTGCGGTATCGTGGCGCCCAGCACCGCGACGTTCGCGGTCGCCAACTCGGGCCCGAGCTTCAACAACAACGTGCCGCATCCGGATCTGCCCGGCAGTTTCAACGGCACTTTCTTCCTGGCGCAGGCGGGGAGTTGCAACGACGGCACCGCGGTATCGACCATGGCCGCGAATTACACGTCCACGCTGTTCCAGGGCAATACCGCGGCGTTCATCGATCCGCAGACGTCGTCGGTGACCTCGCAGTTCGCGCTCGACTACACGCAGGCCACGCCCGGCAAGGTCAAGGTCACGGCCACGCAGGACTTCAACGCGAAGGGCGCGAGCGGCAACGTGGCGATCTTCAAGAAAGGCGATACGGGCTGGATCGTGACGGCCGGCAACGTTTACGCGATGGTCGTCAACAACAGCCAGGTCAACCCGTTCTTCACGGTCGGCGCATTCGTCCAGTAACCGCGCATTGAACGCGTAACACCGGCGGCGCATACGTCGCCGCCGGCGAATCGAATTTCAAGAGGAATCCTATGAATTTGAAACAATGGATGGTTGCGGCGTCGCTCGCGCCCGTGCTGGCCGCCTGCGGCGGCGACGGCGACCCGCCGCCCGCGCCGGTAGTCCGGCTGTGCCCGCAGACGATCGACTACAACACGGTGTTCGTCGGCGGGTCCGGGTCGGGCGAGCTCGTCAAAGTGCAGCTCGACACGACGAAGATGACGTACCGGATGACCTACCTCGCGTCGCCGGTGCCGAGCACCACGGGCACCGTGCAGCCGACCCGCGACACGGCGCCGGCCAATGTGGTCGACGGCACGCTGGCCGACGAAACGGGGCTGCCGACGGTGAAGCTGAACCAGTGCACGTTCCGGATGCAGAACGCGAGCCTCGACCCGAGCCGGCCCGCGCGGCTGTTCCTCGGCGAAGGCGTGCTGGGCGGTGCGATTCCGGGCGCGACGATCCAGTTCGACGGCGTGATCGGCGTCGGCAAGATCCCGAAGACGACGTTCCCGTACTACCCGTTCATCAGCTTCTCGTCGCTGGAAACCGACCTGACGAAGATCGCCGGCACGTACAACCAGCTCGGCTATCACCAGGTGCCGTCGCAGAACTTCCAGCCGGTGGCGCTCGACCAGAAGGTGACGATCAACGCGGACGGCAGCTACACGGAAACCGACAATTTCGGCAAGAAGAACGGCGGGCAGCCGCTGGCATCGAGCGCGACGGTGAACCAGCCATTCACGCTGCGGCCCGATGCGCCGGCATTCCAGTCGCTCAATTACCAGCCGCAGATTCCGCCGACGCTCGCGGCGGTCGATCCGGCGAAGGCCGGCAAGGGGATCCTGATCGTCGGCAGGCTGCGCAACCAGCTCGTGCCGATCTTCATCCGCACCGGCGCCGCGAACGCAGACCTGACGCAAGGCCCGCCGAGCGCGGACGACGAATCGGGCATCTCGTTCCTGAGCCCGCAGACGGCGATCGCGCAGGGCTCGCAGAACGGCGAATACACGGGTGTCGACAGCGCGTTCAACTACCGCGCGACCGCGCTCGTCGGCGCGCAGGCCACGCTGCTCGATCCGTTCAACGCGTCGCAGGCTGCGCTCACGCGTGCGCTGAACCTCGACTACACGCAGAAGGTGCCGGGCGTCGTCACGACCGTGCATGCCGATGCGGCGTCAGGGCCGGCGACCGGGAAGTTCGTGTTCACCGGCGGCGTCTTCGGGTTCCTCGACATGAACGATACGAGCAATCCGTACTTCACGGTCGGCGCATTCGTGCAGTGACGCACGCCTGGATGGAGACACGGTGGCGCCGCGCGCAGGTGTGCGGCGCCCGGACAGAATGAGGGGAGACTTCATGAAGAAGCTGATTGTCGCGGGTGTCGTCGCAGGCGTGTCGACGCTCGCATCGGCCCAGCAGGCGGGCGACAACGTCGCGACGCTGGGCTGGCTGCACATCATGCCGCAGGATTCGACCAACGGGCTGACGACGAATCTTGCCAGCATGCCGATCAACGGGCCGCTGCGCCTGCCCGGGTCGTTCACGTCGCCGGGCACGAGCCTGACGGTCAACAACGCCGATACGGTCGGCCTGACGCTCACGCACTTCTTCACCGACCACATCGCGGTGACGTCGGTGCTCGGCGTGCCGCCCGAGTTCACGCTGACCGGGCACGGCACGATCCGGCCGCCGGGCCCGTCAGGCGCGCTCGGCAGCGTCAACATGGACAATCCGGCCAACCAGCCGGCGGTGAAGAACGCGCGGCAGTGGAGCCCGACGATCATTCTTCAGTACTACTTCAATTCGTCGACGGCGCGGTTCCGGCCGTTCGTCGGGATCGGCGTGGCTTACAGCTGGTTCAGCAACATCGAACTGAACGGCAACTTCGCGAAGGACATCAACGAGAACCTCGGCAGCGTGCTCGCGGCCGGCGCCGGCAAGCCGGGGCCGACGTCGGTGGAGGGCAAGGCGTCGTCGTCGTTCACGCCGGTCTACAACGTCGGCGCGAGCTATGCGATCGACAAGCACTGGGGGCTCACGGCAACGCTGACCTACATGCCGTTGAAGACCTACTCGTCGCTGGTGATCAAGGCGGCCGACGGCTCGACGCTCGCCACCACGCGCACGCGGCTGAAGGCCGACCCGCTGATCACGTTCGTCGGGATTTCCTACAAGTTCTGAGCCGACCGGTGCGCATGATGCGCACCGGCGGCTTCCTGCGACCGGCTGGCCGGATCGATCCGGCCGGGAGGTCGCGTTCCTGGCGGCGTGCCGCCATTTGTGAAGAGAGGGGGCAGTTCAAATGAGCATTCGCAAAATCGTATCGCTTGTTGCTGCAGTGGCTTTCACCGCGGTTTCGGCCGCGCCTGCTTTCGCAGTCACCGTTTCGCGGGCCGACGGCCAGCCGATGAACCCGAACGGCGAACCGTTCTCCGTATCGGGGCTCACTAACCTCAGCAAGGGATCGATCAGTGCAACCTGTAACGCGACGTTCAACGGCACGATCACGTCGACCGGCATCGTCAACATCACGTCGACGCAGTTTGCCGGCGGCACCACGTGCGGCCTGATCAGCGGCACGGCGAGCAGCACGTCGCCGTGGACGGGCCAGGCCGACAGCACGACGCAGTTGTCGATCAACAACGTGCAGGTGAACGTCACGCTGCTCGGCGCATGCGGCCCTAGCAAGGTGGTGACGGCATGGAACGATGCGAACTCGTCGCTGACGTTCAATAACTCCGTCCTGACGCCGAACTGCACGGTGTCCGGCACGGTCACGACGTCGCCGAAGTTCCACGTGCAGTAAGCGTCGCGGAAGGAAGCGGGTGCCCGTCGCGTGCGAGGGCCGTGCGGTATGCGCGGCGGGTTTCCGCGGTTTCGATGGGTTCGTGCCGTCGCGTGTATCGGCGCGGCGGTGCGGATTCATCTGGCAGAGCGGTCGCTTCTGCCGGCGTGCCGTCATCCATATCAAGAAAGAGAGAGGGCAATGCAGATGAACATTCGTCAAATCGCATCGCTTGCTGCCTCAGCGGGATTTGCCGCGGTTTCCGCCGCACCCGCATTCGCAGTGACCGTTTCGCGTGCGGACGGCCTGCCGATGAATCCGAACGGCGAGCCGTTTTCGGCGTCGGGACTCACGACGCTCCACAAGGGCGCGGTCAGTCCGATCAACTGTACGGCGACGTTCAACGGTACCGTCACGCCGATCGGCATCGTCAACGTCACGTCGACCCAGTTTGCCGGTGGTGCCTTGTGCGGGTTGATCACGGGGAGTGCGACCAGTGCGACGCCGTGGACGGGGCAAGTGGACAGCACGACGCAAGTGTCGATCAACGACGTGAAGTTGAATGTGATCGTGCTCGGCACATGCGGGCCGAGCAAGGTCCCGGCGGCGTGGATCGATCGGGACGCGTCGGTGACGCTCAGCGATGCCGTACTGACGCCGGATTGCACGGTGGACGGCAGGGTCGCTACGTCGCCGAGGTTCCACGTTCAGTAAGCGATCGCTGATCGAAGCACGGTACCTGCCGCGTTACCTGCCGCGTGCGAGGGCCATGCGGTCTGCACGTGTGTTCCTGCTTTCTCGATGCATTCGTGTCGTCGTGCGTATCGGCACGGCGGCCGGCTGACCGCCCGTGTCGCGATCCGATCCGGGGGGGGCATGCAGGGCTGGTGCGGCGTGCCGCGCTGTCCGACTCGATTGATACAAAACGATTCCAATTGGCCAGAACTATCCCGGAAGACCCATGCTTACCGATCCAGCAAAGTATGGAGATGCCCGCGGCGCGACGCCTGACCGGCTGCGCACGGCCGCGTGGCTGCAGTACCTGATCGAACGACTCGACACGGCCGCTTGCGCGGCGGAGGCGAGTGGCGCCGCCGGCACGACCGTCATCGCGTCGCACGCGATACGCATGCGGGCTGGCGCGAACCTGTCCCGAGAAGCGACCGCGGTGCTTCACCGGCTCGCGCCGTGGATCGCGTCGGATGGCAGCGCCTGCGTATGCGACCTGACCGACCCGCGCGGCGCGTGCTCGCACGTGCCTTCGATGCAGCAACTCGCCGAAGCCGAACGCAGTTGCCCCGGCTCGCGTGCCGTGTTCGACACCGCGTACGGCGTGATCGATGCATGCGCATTCGACGATCCCGAGGCCGGCTGGGCCGCGCTCGAACGGATTGCCGGCGGCGTCGAATGCAACGGGGACGATGCCGGCGGACGCACCGAACATGAAAAGGGCGCGCAGGGCGATACGCCGCCTGCGAAGAACCTGAGAGACCGGCTGGCCGTTGTCGCGGCGGCGAGTGGAGAGACGTCGGGCGTGCCAGGCGCCGTCATCGACGCGATCGTGCTGCGCGCGTGCGGGCCGCGCGACGATGCATCGCGCATCGACGAGATGGCTGCGCTCGTGACGTTCTCGGCCGAACTCGCCGCCGGCAACGGAACGTCCATTGCCGCGTATGGCGGTCAGCACAACCTCGTCGCGCGGGCGATCCGCACGCATCGTGCCGATCTCGCGTCGGTGGACGGGCTGCTCGCGGCACTATCCGTGTGCAGGCTCGATCAGCGCGTCGGTGCGGGCAGCTTCTGGGCCTATTACCTGCTGGCGGGGATCGTGATCGCAGCACCGGACGCCGTGCGGGAAATCGGTTGCCGCTTTCATGGCGACGAGTGGCAGGCGTGGCTCGATCATGTGCTCGCGTGGCCCGCGGTCAGCCGGTTTGGGCCAAAGGAGGACGTTGCGTTCGAACGCCTGCAAGGCGCAATGAGCCTGACGTCGCGATGGAACCCGATTGTCCGCGGGAAGCGGATGCGGAAGCGGGGTGTCGGGACGACCTGATTCCGCGAACACGGGGACAAGGCCGGCTGACGTAGCGCTTTTGCGGAAGCGATACGAAAGGATTCGAAACGATCTGCGCGTGAGCGCCCTGGTTCGCGCCGAAATGCCGGGCTCCGTTCGCAGGTCCGAACGGGGCGTCAAGCGGCGGCGGGACGAGCAGTCGTGCCGTCGGCGTCCACACCGGCACACGCTACGCCGCGCCATCCATCCAGACCGACTGACTGACTGACGCGCCTGCGCGTCACCCCCCCGATCCCGGCACCATCGACCGAACGCAGTATGATTCCGCAGACGATGCCGGCGATCGCGTCGCTGCAACCGCCCGCCCGCACCGCCGAAGATTTGCCAAGCTTGTCGTAAGCCGGACGCAAACAGACGCCGCGTGAGAGCGCCGCCGCGAATCCGCCTCCGGGCCACCTTCATCGAAACGGTCAGTCAGATGTCAAAGCAAAACAAGAAGATCCTCCTCCTGAGCGTCAGCGCCGGCGCCGGCCATACCCGCGCGGCCGAAGCGATCCGCGCGTTCGCCGACCACCATCCGTCCGGCATCGAAGCCACCCACCTGGACGTGATGGATTTCGTGTCCACCGGCTTCCGCAAGCTGTACACCGATCTCTACATCAAGCTCGTCAGCAGCCAGCCGGCGCTGTGGGGCTACCTGTACCAGAAGACCGACGAAGTCGATCCGGCCGCGCCGTCGCAGAAGATCCGCCGCGCGATCGAGCGGCTCAATTGCCGGCCGCTGCTCGCGGAGATCGAACGGCAACGCCCGGACGCGATCATCTGCACGCACTTCCTGCCGGCCGAACTGTTGTCGCGCGAGATCCGCAAGGGGCGCGTCGACACGCCGGTGTGGGTGCAGGTCACCGATTTCGACCTGCACAGCATGTGGGTCGTGCCGAACATGCGCGGCTATTTCGCGGCCAACGACGAGATCGCGTGGCGCATGCACGCGCGCGGCATGGCGCCCGACACGGTGCACGTCAGCGGCATCCCGATCATGCCGGCGTTCGGCCAGCCGCTCGATCGCGCGGCCTGCGCGGCCGAATTCGGCCTCGATCCCGCGCGCCCGACCTTCCTGATGATGTCCGGCGGCGCGGGCCTCGGCGGGCTCGACGTGCTGGCTGCACGCCTGCTGGAGATGGATGCCGACTTCCAGCTGATCGCGCTGGCCGGCAAGAACCAGGCGATGCTGGCGTCGTTGCAGGAACTGGCCGCGCAGCATCCGGGCCGGCTGTTTCCGCAGGGCTTCACGCAGCAGGTCGAACGCCTGATGGCCTGCGCCGATCTCGTCATCACGAAGCCGGGCGGCCTGACGACGTCCGAATGTCTCGCGATGCAGTTGCCGATGATCGTCAACTCGCCGATTCCGGGCCAGGAAGAGCGCAATGCGGATTTCCTGCTCGAACAGGGTGTCGCGCTGAAGGCGATCGACGACGATGCGCTCGTCTACCGGATCCGCGCATTGCTGCAGGCGCCGGAGCGTCTCGCCGACATGCGCCGCCGTCTCGCGCCGCTCGGGCGGCCGCTGGCAGGCCGCTTCGTGCTCGATCGCGTGCTGGGCCTGGAGCCCGCCGCATGAGCGTCGCGCGTTTTGTGCCGACGCGCCATACGGTGTTCGTCGTCGCGTGGGTCGTGTTGCTTGCGTACTGCTTCGCGAACGTGGAGATCCAGATCGAAGGCAACGCAGGCTGGGCCACCAACCTGCCGACCTGGCGCATCGAGCATCACTGGCTGCTCGACATCTTCTGGGGCGGGCGGCCGATGACCGGCTACCACGCGTGGGTGTTCCCGTTCGTCGCGCTGTTCTTTCACCTGCCGGCCGTGTTCAACGGACGGTGGTCGTGGCGCATCGAAGCCCGCATCGTCGCGTGCATCATGGTGTTCTGGCTGACCGAGGATTTCCTGTGGTTCGTGCTGAATCCGGCTTATGGCCTGGCCCGCTTCAATCCGGCCAACGTGCCGTGGCATATCCACTGGCTGGGCATCGCCCCGACCGACTACTGGACGATGAGCGCCGCCGCGATCGTGCTGTTCGTGCTTTCCCGCGAGCGCAAGCGCGCATTTTATTGATCCCCGACCCGACATGAAAATCGCCTTCATAGCCGCGATCGCCGTCACGCTTGCCGGGCTCGTGCAGCCGGCCCACGCAGACTCGGCCTCCGAGGTGTCCGCCCGGCCGATCAAATGGGCGCAGAGCGTGACCGATGCGCATGTGAACAACCTCCATCGCATCACGCCGACGCTGTACCGCAGCGCGCAGCTGTCACGTGCAGACCTGCCGGAACTGCAGAAGCTCGGCATCCGCAAGGTCATCAGCTTCCGTTCGTTTCACGCGGACGACAGCATCCTGGCCGGCACGCCGATCAAGCTGCAGCGCATCCGGATCAACACGTGGGACATCCGCGACGAAGACATGGTCGCCGCGCTGAAGGCGCTGCGCACGGCCGACCGGGACGGCCCGGTGCTGATCCACTGCCAGCATGGCGCCGATCGTACGGGCCTCGTGTCCGCGCTGTACCGGATGGTGTATCAGGGCTGGACGCGCGAGCAGGCGCTCGATGAACTGCAGCACGGCGGCTACGGGTTCCATCCGATCTGGCAGAACATCACGAACTACCTGCAACACGTCGACGTCGAGCGTTTGAAGCGAGACGTGAACAGCGGCTGACGAATGCATGCAAAAACGCCGCCGACAAGTGCTGTCGGCGGCGTTTCGTCAGGACATCGACGAGCGGGCAGCATGCCCGCCGTTATCAGATCGTCTCCGGCCGCCGCACGGCCTTCGCGATATTGCGCGCCATCGCCCCGTTCGCGACGAAGTAAGGTACGTCCACGCGCGCAAGCGGCTTGCGACCGCGAATCTTGTCCGCGATCTTCTCGGCGATCATGATCGTCGGTGCATTGAGGTTGCCGGTCGTGATGATCGGCATGATCGATGCATCGACGACGCGCAGCCCTTCCAGCCCGTGCACACGGCCTTCTTCATCGACCACGGCCATGTCGTCGTAACCCATCTTGCACGAACACGACGGATGGAACGCCGTCTCCGCGCGGGCCCGCACGAACGCGTCGAGTTCCTTGTCGCTCTTGCAGTCGGCGCCCGGGTTCAGCTCGCGGCCGCGATAGCGATCGAGCGCGGGCTGCCGCATGATCTCGCGCGTCGCGCGGATCGCGTCGCGGAACTCGCGCCAGTCGAGCGCCTCGGCCATGTAGTTGAACAGGATGCTCGGGTGCTGGTTCGGGTCGCGCGAGCGCAGCTTCACGCGGCCGCGGCTCGGCGAGCGCATCGAGCCGACGTGCGCCTGGAAGCCGTGCATCTCGATCGCGTTCGAGCCGTTGTAGTTGATCGCCACAGGCAGGAAGTGATACTGGATGTTCGGCCACAGATCGTCGTCGCGCGTGCGGATGAAGCCGCCCGCCTCGAAGTGGTTGCTTGCGCCGAGGCCGGTGCCGTTCAGCATCCATTCGAGGCCGATCTTCGGCTGGTTCCACCACTTGAGCGCCGGGTACAGCGATACCGGCTCCTTGCACTCGTACTGGATGTACATCTCCAGGTGATCCTGCAGGTTCTGGCCGACACCGGGCAGGTCGAGCACGACGGGAATATCGAGTTCCTTCAGCCATGCGCCGGGGCCGACGCCCGAGCGCTGCAGCAGTTGCGGCGACGCGATCGCGCCGCTGCACACGAGCACCTCGCGACGCGCATGTGCGGTCGCGCGTTCGCTGCCGCGCAGGTACGTGACGCCCGATGCGCGCTTGCCGTCGAACAGGATGCGATCGGCGAGCGCGTGCGTGACGATCTCGAGGTTCGGCCGCACCTTCGCCTGGTCGAGGTAGCCGCGCGCGGTGCTTGCGCGGCGGCCCTTCGGCGTGACGGTGCGGTCCATCGGGCCGAAGCCTTCCTGCTGATAGCCGTTCAGGTCGTCGGTGCGCGGATAGCCGGCCTGCACGCCCGCGTCGACCATCGCCTCGAACAGCGGGTTCACGCCCGGCTTGCTGGTCGTGACCGACACGGGGCCGCTGCCGCCGTGATAGTCGTTCGGGCCGACGTCGCGCGTCTCGGCTTTCTTGAAGTACGGCAGGCAGTCGAGATACGTCCAGTTCTCGAGGCCCTTGTGCGTCGACCAGTTGTCGTAGTCGAGCGCATTGCCGCGGATGTAGCACATGCCGTTGATCAGCGACGAGCCGCCGAGCCCCTTGCCGCGGCCGCATTCCATCCGGCGGTTGTCCATGTGCGGCTCGGGGTCGGTTTCGTACGCCCAGTTGTAGCGGCGGCCCTGCAGCGGGTAGGCGAGGGCGGCCGGCATCTGCGTGCGGAAGTCGAAGCGGTAGTCGGGGCCGCCCGCTTCGAGCAGGAGCACCGTCACGTCCGGATCTTCCGTCAGGCGCGTTGCGAGCACGTTGCCCGCGGAACCGGCGCCGCAGATGATGTAGTCGTATTCGCGTGTCGTCATGACGGTCAATCTCCTTTCGTGATTCTTAAAACACCGGGTTGTAGCGGCCGAGCTCGACCTGCACCGACTTGATTCGAGTGTAGTGCTCGAGCGTCGTGATGCCGTTCTCGCGTCCGACACCGGATTGCTTGTATCCGCCAACCGGCATCTCGGCCGGCGATTCGCCCCACGTGTTGATCCAGCAGATGCCGGCTTCGAGGCGATGGATCGTGCGGTGCGCGCGCGACAGGTTCTCGGTCACGACGCCGGCTGCCAGGCCGTAGTGCGTGTCGTTCGCGCGGGCGATTACTTCGTCCTCCGATTCGAAATCGAGGATGCTCATCACCGGCCCGAAGATTTCCTCGCGGACGATCTTCATGTCGTCGCGGCAGTCGCCGAACACGGTCGGCGCGACGTACTGGCCGCTGCTGAAGTGGCCGTCGGTCAGGCGCGTGCCGCCCGCGAGCAGCTTGGCGCCTTCCGCCTTGCCGCTCTCGATGAAGCCGAGCACCTTGTCGAGCTGCGCGGCCGACACGAGCGGGCCGAAGTTGGTATCGGCATCGGTCGGCTTGCCGACGCGGATGCGCTTCACGCGTTCGAGCACGCGCTGCGTGAACGCATCCTTGATCGAGCGGTGCACGAACACGCGCGTGCCGTTGGTGCAGACCTGGCCCGAGCTGAAGAAGTTGGCGGTCACCGCGATGTCGGCCGCACGGTCGAGGTCCGCATCGTCGAACACGATCAGCGGCGACTTGCCGCCGAGTTCCATCGTCACTTCCTTCAGCGACGACGCGCCGGCGAGCGACATCACCTTCTTGCCGGTCTCGACGCCGCCCGTGAACGACACCTTCGCGATGTCCGGGTGGCCCGTCAGCAGCGCGCCGACCGAGCCGTCGCCCTGCACGACGTTGAACACGCCGGCCGGCACGCCGGCTTCCGTATAGATTTCCGCGAGCTTCAGCGCGGTGAGCGGCGTGACTTCGCTTGGCTTGAACACCATCGCGTTGCCGGCCGCGAGCGCGGGCGCCGTCTTCCAGCACGCGATCTGGATCGGGTAGTTCCAGGCGCCGATGCCCGCGCACACGCCGAGCGGTTCGCGGCGCGTGTAGACGAACGATTCGGCGCGCAGCGGCACCTGCAGCCCTTCGATCGCGGTGGCGAGGCCTGCGTAGTACTCGATCACGTCCGCGCCGGTGACGATGTCGACCGCGAGCGTCTCGGCGATCGGCTTGCCGGTGTCGCGCGTCTCGATGGCCGCGAGCGCGTCGTTGCGCTCGCGCAGCAGGTCGACCGCGCGGCGCAGGATGCGCGAGCGCTGCATCGCGGTCATCGCGGCCCATTCGCGCTGGCCTTCCTGTGCGGACGCCACCGCGCGGTCGACGTCGGCCGCGCTCGCCTGCTGCACCTGCGCGAGCAGTTCGCCGGTGGCGGGGTCGAAGGTGTCGAAAGTCTTGCCGCTCGTGGCGTCGACGTAACCGCCGCCGATGTAGAGGCGCTGCAAACCGAATACGGACATGAGGATCTCCTTGAGGGCGACTGCGTGACGCGTCAGGCGGACGCGAGCAGCAGGTCGATGTAATCGTGGGCGAGCTTCGATGCAGCCCGGGTGTCGATCGGGCCGCCGGCGAGTGCGCCGCGCAGCCACAGGCCGTCGATCAGCGCGGCGAGGCCGCTGGCGGCTTCGCGCGCTTGCGTGCGCGGCAACGCCTTCGCGAATTCGGCGCACAGGTTCGAATGGAGGCGCCGCGTGTTGACGTGCTGCAGGCGCTTGAGCATCGGGTCGTGCATGCTCTGCGACCAGAACGCGAGCCACGTCTTCATCACGGGCGCGCTGACCTGCGTGTCGTCGAAGTTCGCGGCGACGATCGCGCGCAGCCGCGAACGCGGATCCCTGCGTGCGGCCGCACGGCGGCGCGTGGTGGCCGACCACAGGTCGCGCAGCACGTGCCGCATCGTCGCTTCGAGCAGGCCGTCCTTGTCGCCGAAGTAATGGCTGACGATGCCCGTCGAGATGTTCGCGCGCTGCGCGACCGATGCGAGCGTCGTGCCGGGCAGGCCCGCTTCGTCGATCGAACGCAGCGTGGCGTCGATCAACTGGGCGCGGCGAATCTCCCGCATTCCGACTTTCGGCATCGCGACTCCTTTCGCCCGGACGGGCCGTCCATGGAAGTCGAGAGCTTAGCGGTTTTTTATTGATCGTTCAATCAATAAAAAACCGGGGTCTGACGATAATGGCAGGTGCCCGGCAGGCGAGAGGGGCGCCCGATCGTGCGTTGTGCAGGTGCGGAAAAATAATTGAAAGATGATTAAGAAAGCTGGAATTTGTTTAAAACGCTTTCTGATGTGGGTGAGCAATCCGGTAAATCGTTGCGGTTGCTGAATCGATTACGGTATGAAAGATTATTGAGCTATGTGATATTCGATGAAACATGAAAGTCGGCCTGCGAAATGACGTCACGATACATTCATGAAAATCCGTTTTAAATAAGCGAATTAAACGACGTAACTATTTGATTATAAACGTAATTATATCGATCAAGCGGATGGGCGTCGCCGTTCCGCAAACGATTGCGATCGCCCTCGAAAGCATTCCGCTTACCATAAAAAATGCGGGAATAATTTGAAGCTGCCGCATTTCCTACCAGAGTAGAGGGTATCGTTGGAATGACTTGAGTCAGTAATATTGTCCGTATTAGTATGGCGCCGCACTGCGAAGAATGAATCGACGCCGCCGGCATTGCCGCGGTGCATTGGACAACCGCGCAATTCGGGTTGCGCGCGAAAACCGGCGCAGTCATTGCGCACCTGCAGCATGCCGCGACGTCGAGACGCCGCATCCACCGGAGAACGACGATGCCGACCGAAAAACACGTGGTCCCGCTACCGAATGGTCTGAAGGTCTACGTCGAACGGAACGTGTTCGACCCGGCGTTCGACACGGCGATGCTCGTCAACGGCGCGCTCGCGACGACCGCGTCGTTCGGGCAGACCGTCCAGTATCTCGGCGAGCGGATGAACACGATCTGCTTCGACCTGCCGTACGCGGGGCAGTCGCGCCAGCACAACCCGGGCTGCTACATCCTGACGAAGGACGACGAAGCCGCGATCCTGCAGCACCTGGTCGAGCGCTTCGCGCCGGCGTACCTCGTGTCGGTGTCGTGGGGCGGCGTCGCGTCGCTGTTCGCGCTCGCACGCGGCTGCCCGAGCGTGCGGCGCGCGGCGATCTGCTCGTTCTCGCCGTTCCTGAACGATGCGATGGTCGACTACGTGACGCGCGCCCGCGACCACATCGCGGCCGGCGAGAACCTGAAGGCCGCGCAGCTGCTGAACGATACCGTCGGCCGCTACCTGCCGCGCATCATGAAGCTGTACAACTACCGCTATCTCACGCGCCTGCCGCGCGACGAGCAGGACCAGGTCGCGTTCCACGTCGACCAGATCCTGTCGCTGCAGCCGGAGCGCTACTTCAGCGAGTTCGCGAACATCGGCTGCGAGCTGCTGTTCCTGAACGGCGAGCGCGACGAATACACGACCCCCGCCGACGTGCGCCAGCTCGGCGCGCACGTGCCGCGCGCGCGGTTCGCGACCGTGCCGGACGCCGGCCACTTTCTCGACATCGAAGGCCGCGCGCAGCGCGAATACACGCGTGCGGCGCTGCTCGACTTTTTCTGCGGCGGGTCGTCGCTCGCCGCCGGCATCGCGCAAGCCGCCGCGCAGGTGTGCGTGCCCGCATCCATGCACGCGCTGTCGTCGTGACGCCGCACGCCGTGCGTCCGGTACGCGCGGCGCCCCCGAATCCCCATCCCAACGAGGCAGGCCAACCGTGAATATCGTTCAGACCATCGCCATCGTCGTTCCGTGGGCCGCGTGGCTCGCTTACTGGATCGCCACTTCGCAAGGCGTGAAGACGACCGTGCGCAAGGAGGCGCCGCGTTCGCGCACGCTGCAGTCGATTCCGCTGATCGTCGGCGGCGCGTTGATCATCCTGCCCGATCCGACGTGGCAGGCGCTCGTGCCCGACTGGCAGCGCTTCGGCCTGCAGGCGCAGTGCGGGCTCGCGGTGCTGGTCGCGGGCCTGCTGTTCTCGGTGTGGGCGCGGCTGCACCTCGGCACGAACTGGAGCGTGTCGGTCACGCTGAAGGAAGACCATGAACTCGTCCGCACGGGGCCGTATGCGCTCGTGCGTCATCCGATCTATACGGGCTGCCTGATCGCGCTCGTCGGCGCCGCGCTGATCGGCGGCGAATGGCGCGGCGCGATCGGCGTGCTGCTCGTGTTCGCATCGCTCGCGTACAAGGTGCGCGTCGAGGAGAGCTGGCTGACCGGGTATTTCGGGCCGGCATACGCGCAGTACCGCCGCGAAGTCGCGGCGCTGATTCCCGGCTTCTACTGAACCCCGCGAGGCGCGCGATGGCGAAGATGATCGTGACCGCGATCGGCTCGGCGGGCGACGTGCATCCGCTGCTCGGC
The DNA here is from genome assembly GCF_017104975.1 of Burkholderia sp. Ac-20344. Taxonomy (NCBI): domain Bacteria; kingdom Pseudomonadati; phylum Pseudomonadota; class Betaproteobacteria; order Burkholderiales; family Burkholderiaceae; genus Burkholderia; species Burkholderia sp. Ac-20344. The sequence continues at coordinate 941 of NZ_JAAGPP010000101.1, read as the reverse complement.
GTCGCGCGCACGCTTGCGGCGCGCGGTCACGACGTCGTGTTCTGCACGCACGCACCGTTCGAGGCGGTCGTGCGCCGTTGCGGGTTCGACTTCGTGCCGATCGGCACCGCGGCGGAATACGAGGCCGCGATGGCGAACCCCGCGCTATGGGATTCCCGCACGTCGTTTCGCACACTGTGGCAGGTGATCGCGCCGACGCTGCGCCCGCATTACGACGCGCTGCGTGCGTTGACCGACGGCGATACGGTACTCGTCGGCACGTTGTGGGCGTTCTCCGCGCGCTTCATGCAGGAGCTGCACGGCACGTCGTACGTATCGGTGCAGGTGTCGCCGTCGACGCTGCTGTCCGCGCATGTGCCGCCGACGCATCCGCGCCTGACGATTCCCGCGCGCTGGCCGTTGCCCGTGAAGGCGGCGCTGATGACGCTGATCGAGCGCCAGGTGCTCGATCGCACCTGCGGCCCCGCGCTCAACGCGGCGCGCCGCGAGCTCGGGCTCGCGCCCGCGCGGCGCGTGCTGGGCCGCTGGCTGCATTCGACCGACGGTGTGCTGTGCCTGTTTCCCGGCTGGTTCGCGCCGCCGCAGCCGGACTGGCCGTCGAATCATCGGCAGAGCGGTTTCCCGCTGTTCAACGATATTGCGACACCCGATGAAGATGTGGCACTCGATGCGTATCTCGCGGCCGGTGAACCCCCGGTCGTGTTCACGGCCGGTTCGACACGCGTCGATCACGCGGCCTATGCGCGCGCGGTGGCGGACGCGCTGCGCGCGACCGGCGCGCGCGGGATCCTGCTGACGCCGCACGATGCGGCGCCGGACGGCGACCGTTTGCTGGTGCGCCGCTTCGTGCCGATGCGCACGCTGCTGCCGCGCTGCCGCGCGCTCGTGCATCACGGCGGGATCGGCACGGCGGCGCTCGCGTTCGAAGCCGGGATCGCGCA